>CAZPYR010000001.1:0-51514 GCA_964590815.1 uncultured Gammaproteobacteria bacterium
ACCTACGGGGATACTTACGAGGTAGCTTGAACCAATGATAAGTCCATCGATGAGATTATGTAGAGCATCCCCAATAAGATTCATATAAGCAAAACGGTGCACGTGCCCGGCTTCTAGTGGAGTATGGCAATGGCGCCACGCAATAATTTTTTCCATGATAAATGAGACGATTATGCCAAAAAGTATATAGAGAGATGCCAAAGTAGAAATACCGGATTCCTCAGCAGCTTCAGGAAGCAAATGTATAAAAACATCTCCAAGTAATGCTCCCGCCGCAAAGCTAACTAAAGGAATAATAATTCTTTTTATTGTGTTCGTTTTTACTCCGATTCCGAGGATGCCAATAAAAGAGAGAAGACTAATCATGATAACACTCAATATTGCATAGATCCAGATTTCCATAATATTATTTATTAATAATAGTCATATTGTATAGGGTTTCGATTTAAAATGCAACTTAATTGCATTTAGACCATAAGCCGCTTTTTTCCTGTTGTGCTTTTTTTTGAGCTGCAATCATTGTTTTATTGTATTTGACATCCGGCGGATAGGTGAGTGCCTGAGCATATCCTTGTTCTACAAGATATTCATTGACAAAAAGAGCCTCGTTTGTAGCTTCAGGATTGGGGAGGTAGATGTATCGGAGGAGTCTTCCGTAGTGGTCAGTGTTTGAAACATCTTTTTCCATCAATATTTGTTTGCCTTCCACTAGTTCTTTATTGCGAACTGATGCTTCTCGTCCAAAACACTGTATACCTTTAGTGGGATGTTTGGTTTCTGGCGTATCTATACCGACATATCGTACTTTTTCGCCAGTTGTTAGCTCTATTGTGTCGCCATCTACTGCTTTTGCAACGTGTGCAGTTTCAAATACGCGTTGGTCTACTTCAGCCAGTGCATTGGTCTCTTTGGCTATTTGTTCAAATGTTTGACGTTTGTTAAAGAAGGTCTTGAGTTGCTCTGAAGCAAGTATAGTGAGCACTACTAGAAATGGAAATAGGTATAGTTTCCAAAGGCGAGTGTTGAGCATGGATACATTATATAGGGATTTAGTATAAGTTGAATTGCAGATATGCGGTCAAACTGTTACAATAAAGCTCATTGGAAATCGGGGCGTAGTTCAGATGGCTAGAACGTACGCTTTGGGAGCGTAAGGTCGCGAGTTCAAGTCTCGCCGCCCCGACATTCTAATCCTTCAGTTCAACTTTTTAAATTTGGCTACTTAGATTCTTTTCATCAATATTTTTTTCTTACCTAATCCTTTCACTACATTAGCCTGAGGCTTTTTAATATGGAGTATATTCGAAATATGAATACATTAAAAGTAAAGGATATGGTAACACCATTAAATAATAATTTAATTTCTGCACCAGATGAAATATTAGGTGCAGCACTTTCTAAACTGAAGCAGTCGAACGATACTCTTTTTATTTTTGAAGATAATAACTTTTTAGGAATACTTACTGTTTATAGTTCTCTCTTTAAAAAAAGATACGCACCAACAACAAAGGTGAGACAGATCATGTTTAAGCCTATGAAAATAACTGAGGATTCATCAATATATGAAATCGCACGTTATATGTCAGATGAACAGATTTATATGTTGCCATATTTAGAGGAAGATACCGTTGTTGGTGTAATAAAGGCGCAAACAATTGCAAATGTAATACAGAAAGATGACAAAATTCTCGAATCAGTTGCTAATTCTTTAGACTACAAAAAAGCAGAAACGGTCTCTCATAATGCTTCAATGAGTGAAATTTACTCAATTTTGAGTGACAAAGTCAGTTTGGGTGTAGTAGCTATTGACGAAAAAGGTAAAGCAAAAGATTATATAAGTCGTCAAGAAATGATTAATACTTTCACTCAGCCATCGGATAAACAACGTTTTGGAAAAGATGGACATCCATCTACTAACTGGGCTTTTGATGAAGAGAAGGTGAAAAGATTAGATGATTCTATTCACAAATATCTGAGTGGTCGTACAGTATATGCAACGAGCGATTCTTCGGTAAAAGACAATATACATAACCTTTTTTCTTCACAGCAAGAGGCTATCATAATAGTCGATGATGAACAAAAACCCCAGAAATTACTATCAATGCAACAGATATTACAGTCTTTTGCTCTGTTGCAACCAGGTTCAGGCGTGAATATCGTTTTGCAAAAACCAGGAACTAATGTTTCTAATGAGGAATTTAATAAGTCGTATAAGTCTTTAATAACTTTTTCTGAGAAAATGAATAAGCGTACTCCGTTAGAAAAAATGCTAGTCAGTACTGAAGAACCCAAGTATCAGAATCAAAAAACAGCTGTCTTTAACTCGACTATTATTATCGTTCCCTATAATGAAGGTCAATATGTGGCAAAAGCAAAGGGAGAATCTTATACTCAAAGTTTAAATAGCGCCATGAAACAGATAGAGAAGCAGCAAAGACGTGATCATTTACAAACAAATACATTTAGTGCAGAAGATTCTTTAGATAATCAGGCATTATAATGTAGGTCCTTTGTTTTTATTTTTCATGATTTATTGAAAATGAGAATTACTTTCCTTTTAAATACTTTTTGAATTTTCTTAAGTTGTTTTGTAGAATGCGTGACAGAGGTAGTAAGGTTGTCAATAAGTATAATTACAAATCATATTGTTTTCGTAAATACAATTCTTGTTATTCCAACATTTAAAAATTGAAGTAGTAAGCAGTTCAAGATGTATCGCTTTTTTTTGATATTTGGAGCTTCTTATAAAGAAAAGTTTTTGATCACCTGTGAATTATATATCCACATTTTACGTAAATATATTAGTTGTCAATTTTTAAGTTCAGAATGTATTTTTAAAAAATTAAGTTATACTATTTACAGTTATGTGGCAATGAAGAGGAGGAGTAACAAAAGCGAGTTTGGTAGGAAATCAACTCACCGACTGAAAGGTTGAACAAACAGATTTTTGTGAAAGGCGCCTTGGAGCTACAAACCTCTAATGAAGAAATTCAACTTAAGCGATTATCGAGAGTTGAATAATTAGGGTGGAACCACGAGATAGAAAACTCGTCCCTAAGCTTGTATGTTACAAGTTTACTGACGAGTTTTTTTTATGGAATAAAATCGTGACGATGAAGGCTTGGCACGCCGGAGTCACAAAAAATTAGGAGATAAGAGAGTAAGTTCAATGGATTAACATTACTTACTAAATAGGGTGGAACCGCGACTCTACCATAGAGAGCCGTCCCTATACAGTTACATTATAAATAGCTGTATATGGACGGCTTTTTTAATGAATTTTATGTATACAAAAATATTGCAGAGTATTGACAAACACAATCAGTACCGAAGGGAATGTATCAATTTAATTGCTTCGGAAAATGTTATGAGTCCAATGACTAGGAAAGTTTTGGCATCTGACCTTGGGAATCGGTACTCATATGGAGAAGCAGGAAAAAAATTATTTGCCGGGAATACATATATGGATCAGATTGAATGTATTGCGGTTGATCTTGCTAAAAAAGCATTTAGTGCAGAATATGTAACTGTACAGCCTATTTCTGGAATGGTAGCTAATCTAGTAGCCTTTAATGCTGTACTCAAACCTAACGATATTGTAATGACGTTACCACTACATCATGGAAGTCATTTCAGCCACGAAAAAAAAGGAATGCTTAAATTATTTCAGGCTCGTATAGAGTATTTGCCATTTAACAGTGATGAGTATGTAATAGATATAAATGCTGCGAAGGATGCTATTACAAAGCTACGGCCAAAACTAATTATAGTGGGTGCTATGGAGTTTCTTTTCCCTGTTCCATTACGTGAATTAAAGGAAGTATGTAGCAAAACAGGAACGTATATTATGTATGACGCTGCTCATGTTGCCGGTCTAATAGCCGGGGGAACATTTCAAAATCCCTTACAGGAAGGTGCTGATATTCTCTCAATGAGCACCAATAAAACTCTCGCTGGGCCTGATCATGGTATAGTAGCCACATCACACGCTAGCAGATTTAGAGAAGCTATTTGGCATGGTGTTAATCCTATGTTTTTGTCTAACATCCATCCACATCATATTGGAGGTTTAGCAATAACACTGGCTGAATTACAGATGTTTGGAAGAGATTATGCCACACAAGTAATTAAAAATGCACAGGCACTTGCGAAGGAATTGTATAAACATGAGATTGATGTGCTTTGCCCTCAAAAAGGGTTTACCCAATCGCATACTCTACTTATTAACACGCATGATGAAGCAATGAAGTACGTGAGATTGCTTGAACAAGCGAATATAATGTCAAATACATTTATGAACTGCACTGATACTATATATGAATCTGGGCTACGGTTTGGCACAAATGAAATAACAAGAGTTGGAATGAAAGAGCAAGAAATGAAAATTATTGCTCAGTTTATCTGTAATGTTTTATTAAAACGCAGATCGGTTACTAAAGTACGAGATGAGGTACGAGAGTTTCGCAAACCATTTCAGAAAGTTCACTATTGTTTTGAGTAATTAAAATTTTTTGTACACTAAACACATACGGAGAACGTAATTGATAAGATTATTTTCTCTTTGTAAAAGAAGAGGGTTTATATTCCCTAATTCCGAAATTTATGGAGGAATACAAGGGTTTTATGATTATGGACAACTCGGAGTTGAGTTAAAGAATAACGGGAAGCGTCCGGACATATCCAAAACTTTGTTGACACACTGGTTGAGTGTAAATCTTGCCATAAACGATTTCGAGCAGATCATATTGTAGGATACAAGCTTGAGCATGTCGATGAAGAAAATCAACAGTACAGACTCAATAGAATTGATCAAATCATTCAAAAAGACCAAATAAAATGCCCTTCCTGCAAAGGAGATCTGACATCCTGTAGAAAGTTTAGTCTGATGAATGAGGTTTACTTTCCTTTTAAATACTCATTTTTTTTATTAAAACAATTTTTGTTATTCCTATGTTCTGCTATTAAAATAGTAAGCAGTTCAAGATCCTTTGCTTCATCATGTATATTATACTTTCCCGGCTATATGTCGTAAATTTTTGAGAAATAATTTATCTACTGCAATTATCTAAGACGAATACTATATTATGGCACGGTCGGCCTTTTAGGATATAAACTTAAAAGCTGCATTTATGGACGAGAGTAATCGTGAAGTATAATAGTGATACCCTGTGTAAGCCTATACTTACGCCAAAATGATGTATTTAGGTTGGTAACAACAACTATATAATACATAATAAAGAAGTATAATGAACCTATGTCTCTGGATAATTTGAAAACTGAGCAATATGCTCAAAAAAGGATTGTACCTTATATGCTTGGAATTTTCATTGTCCTTTGTTCTCTCCAAATGGTGGCAGTCTTTCTAGGTATTCGTTTTTTTTCTCTACAACAAACTCGTTCTGAACTCAATGATTTTACTAAGCGCGTTGCACAAGGACTATCTTATCAAAACGGCAAATGGGATACGACAAAGTATACTTCCGATCCCGAAACACCGCATCCAAGTGGATCAAGTGGTTTTTCTACACCGCTCTATATTATAGCTGCCGATGGTTTTGTCATTGAACGAAATGCTCCTATCCCGGGAATTCTTGATTCTTCTGACTTTAGCCATCTTATGGAATTTCAACAAGCTCAGACGATAAGTGTTGTAACCAATGAACAATGGAGGATTATGTCACGACCTTTAGTTCATAATGGGAAGACAATTGGCGTAATTGTTGGAGCCCTTTATCATCCAGAAAGATTTGTTCCGAATGTCTCGGATTCTAAACTACTTAGTACTATAAATTATCTTGAAAAAGCTGTGCCTATTAATAATGGCGTAATTGATGTCAGTAATGTTGACGTGCGAGGGGTAGATTATGACATATCTTTTGAAATCGTCAGTAATTTCAATAAGGTCTTATTAAATAATGGTAGAATGCCGACATTTATCGATAAAAGTTATGTGTACGCGGAACTAAACGCAAATAACACAGCAAAGATAGTAAGGGATTCACAAAAAAACACTTCATTTATGATAGCTAAGCAAACTATCTATGATAGCGAAAATAACCCGGTGGGTATAATTATTGCTGGGAAATCTATTGGGTTTATCTACTTAGTCTTTATGCAAGCCCTGCCCTATGTATTAGGTTTCATGCTCTTGTCTACGCTAATATCAATATATCTGGTTCAAAATCTTATCAAAGGTGTAATTCAACAAATTATTACTTATTATGAAAAATCGAAACAGGAAAAACACCTGCCCAATACTCTTGATTTTGACAGGAAAACAGGAAAGCTTATAATCGGAAATCAAACCATAGATATACCACTGGATTCTAACCAGTATTATTTTTGTAAAGCGATATTCTCCAATGTGAAGAAAAGATGGGAACTAGATGAGTTACTTGAGCAATTTGGAGACGATCCCAGTAGTGACAATTGGCGTAAAGTTTACGATACTATGACCGTCTTGAATAAAAAAACAGCGCAGTATTTACCCGTAAAATTGATTGAACTTAAGGAGAAAACATATATTCTAAATCCAGATCTTCACCATCTCATCAAACATATTCATACTCCTTGATTTATTTACTTGACTCAAGTGTGATTCATAGTGGATTCCATAGGCCTTTTCATATAATGCAGAATATTAACAGTTAAACAAGCCATATGAAATACGCACTTTTTATCTTAGGGCTGGGTATGATCATAACATATCATACATACAAGGTGAATCACATGTGTGAAACACCGTCGCGGATGGGAAGAACAATAATCACACATTGTAATAAAGAAGAGGCTTTTAACAACTTTTCAGAGCAGCAAAATGTTTTTGGTAGGGCTATTGTTAAGTAAGTAAATAATTAATTATTATAACTATGAATGTATATTTCACCGCATCAATTGCCGCAAAGAATCAGTATTTAAAAAATTATCATGCAATTATTTCTTATCTGGAAAAACGCAATTTCCATGTTGTTCATGAGCATATATTAAACTCGACAGAGGCAAGCGTACGTGAAATGGAACGAGATGATAGAGTAGCCTTTTTAAAAAGAGTAGAAAATTGGATTAAGGCTTGTAGTTTTGTCATTGCGGAAACCTCATTCCCAAGTGTTAGTGTCGGATATGAAGTAGCACTCGCTCTAAGACTCGCTAAACCTGTACTCGTTTTATATAGTGAAGGTGACCCACCCTCTCTCCTCAAGTATCACACATATGACCGACTTCATACAGAAAAATATGCAGTTCAATCAGTAGGCTCAGTTATTGATGACTTTGTACGCTATATAGAAGGCAAACATGATACTCGTTTTACTTTTTTTCTTCCTGAAGAGTTAAATGCCTATCTGGAAGACGCCTCGAAAAAAAGAAAAATGACAAAATCAATGTATATTCGACAGTTACTAGAGAAAGATCTTCAGATAAACGATATTGTTATCTAGGTGGTATGAAATCTTAGATAGGAATACTGAAATAGAAAGTGGAGCCTTGGTCTTTTTTACTATCAACCCAAATTTTTCCATCGTGGCGACTAATAATCTCTTTTGAAATATATAAGCCAAGGCCGAGACCTGGATATGTTTTTTCCTCCGGATCGTTTACCTGATATAATCTTTCAAAGATACGTTTCTGTTGATCTTCCTTTATACCAATTCCAAAGTCTTGTACACCTACAACAACAGTTTTTTTTGTCTTTTTAACTGTAACAATAATCCCTTTTGACTTGGGTGAATATTTTATTGCATTAGTAAGAAGATTAACGAGGACTTGATATAACCTATATTTATCGGCAAAAATGGAAAAATGGGGATTCTTTTTGATTGTTATAATATGGTCCTCTGTGGAAGCCTGTATTCCTTCAACTGTATCGTTAATAAAACAATCGAAGTCAAATGACTCTTTGCTAAGCCTAAGTTTACCTGTCTCTATGCGGGAGACATCGAGTAGATCATTTGTTAATTCTGTAAGTCTGTTTGCCTGGTCATAAATTCTTTTTGCAAAATATTTTGGTCGTTCAAGTTCAGTTCTATCTATATATTTGCGGAGAAGATCTATAAACATTTTCATACTCGTAAGAGGAGTTTTTAGTTCATGCGAGGCCATACTCAGAAAATCACTTTTATCCTGTTCCATTTGTTTTTGGTGAGTAATATTGGTGGTTGCTCCCAACATACGGACTACTTCTCCTTTTTCATTCAACGTAAGCGAAGCTTGAGTGCTTACCCATCGTGTTTGCCCTTGAGGAGTTATTATTCTAAATTGCGCTACAAATGGTTTTTTACCCGAAATACTCTCCTTAATTTTATTGCTTGCATACTCTCTATCTTGAGGGTGGACAAGAGTCGAAAAATTTTCAAAGCTAAGATTAAAATCTTTTTTTGAAACTCCGTGAATGGAATAAACTTTTTCTGTCCAGGTGAGTATGTTTGATGCTATATCCCAGTCCCAAACGCCAATCTCCCCGGCTTCTAGCGCAATTCGCAATCGTTCTTCATTTTCTTTTAATCGTTGCTCAGCTTTCTTTTTGTCCGAAATATTTCGGGCTATCTTTGAAGCACCAATGATGCTTCCTTGACCTGTCTTAATAGGTGAAATACTAAGTGATACTGATAGCCTATTGCCAAATTTATCTATACGAGTCGTCTCATAATGTTCGATGTGTTCACCTTTTTTCAATTTACTAATAATAATTTTTTCTTCAGAAAGAAGTTCGGGCGGAATGAGCAAACTGATATGTCTCCCGATTGCTTCCTCTGGTTTATATCCAAAAAGTTTGGTTGCTGCTTTATTCCAGCTTGTTATGACGCCTTGGAGAGTTTTACTAATAATTGCATCATCAGAAGATTCTACAATAGCCGCTAGTCTATATATTTGTTCTTCAGATTCTTTGCGACTAGTTATATCCTCATGTTCAAGTACTATGTGTGTGATCTGTCCTTTTCCATTGCGAATAGGATACATTTTCGCTTGGAGCCATCGATTTGCGGACTCCCCCGGCATAGATACATTTTTTGACGGCGAGTACATAATAGGAGGAAGTTGCACAATTTCACCGTTGAATCCTTTTATAATATATGGCATAGCACCGTTTTTTATCAACTGCTTATCATGAAGGATACTATATGATTTTAATTGTATAAATGTACGGCTCCAGAGTTTCTCCCAAGCACGATTTACAAAAAGAATTTTTCCTTCTGGTGTAAAAATTTGAGTACTTATCGGAGTTTGTTCGAAGATGGTTTTGAAAAGTAATAGCTGATCCTCATCCATAATGATGTGGCTTAGTATAGCACAGTAATATCTAAAGTTTGAAAGAGTAGAAATTAGTCGTTTAGGTGCTCTTTATGAAGTGTTTCTTCGATATCTTTGAATGTCGCATGTTTCATTTGCGCCTTTGTCATTTTAGGTGCACGACGATAGCTTATAAATTCGTAAATAAGGGGAACTAGAGATACAAATATGATACCAACAACAGCATAGTGAAAATTATGCTGAACAAATTCAAGTCCTCCAAAAAAATAGCCGGCAAATGTAAATAACGTGACCCACAAAAAACCACCCACAATATTATAGAGTATAAAGGTATCATAGTGCATTTTACCTACACCTGCGACAAAGGGAGCAAAGGTACGAATAATAGGAAAGAAACGTGCAAGGATAATAGTTTTGCCACCGTGTTTTTCGTAAAATTCTCGAGTTTTTTCTAGGTATTCCTTTTTGAAAATTCGTGAATTTTCTTTAGTAAAGACTGTTGGACCAATGTAGTGACCGATCCAATAATTTACAGTATCTCCTAAAATAGCTGCAACTAATAGTGAAAAATATATTATCCATATATTAAGATGTCCGGCACCTGCTAATGTGCCTGCTACAAAAAGAAGTGAGTCTCCCGGTAAAAAAGGAGTTACGACAAGTCCAGTCTCAGCAAAAACAATTGCAAATAGAATGACATAGGTAAAGCCACCAAACTGTTGAATGATATTACCCAGATGTTCATCCAAGTGTAGAAATAAGTTTACAATTTGCATGAGAATTTCCATAGGTTCACTAATTATATAAAAAAAATTTAGGTGGTCAACACGAAAATCTTGTTGTGTCCTTCATGGTTTAATTCTGATAGACTTTAATTTGGCAAGATTGTCAAAATAAAACTATATAGAGATGATTTTTATCCATCTACTTTTTTATATCTGTTCTTTACTCTGTATCTGGTTCGGTGCCGGATTGATTGTGCGTGGTGTAGATAATTTTTCATCACAACTTAAAGTTTCATCCTTTACCGTGTCATTTTTTGTTCTGGGTATCTTGACGTCGATTCCCGAGTTATCACTAGGGCTTAATGCAATAGCTATTAATGATCCAGAAATTTTTGTTGGTAATTTGTTGGGTGGCGTAATTGTTATCTTTTTACTTATTATTCCATTGTTTGCTATTTTGGGCGGTGGAGTCACAATATCCAGGCAGCTTGATAAAAGAAATTTGCTTTTTTCTCTTCTCACTATAGCGGCACCAGTATTTTTTTTGGCAGATAATAAATTGACAAATGTAGATGGTGCTTTTATGTTGATACTATATGTTGTTTTACTTCTTTTTATACAGAAGAAAAAAGGTTTTCTTGATGCCTTAGGAAGTACGAATAAACCAAAAATTAATTATGTCGATTCTTTTGCTCGGATAATAATAGGCATAGTGATTGTATATTTTACGAGTAAGTTTTTAGTTGATAGAACTGTATATTTTTCCCATCTTTTTCAAGTATCCCCATTTATTATTAGTCTGATAGGTTTATCTATAGGTACCAATATTCCCGAATTATCTTTAGCTATTCGATCAGTGTTGACCGGAAAGAAGGATATTGCGCTCGGTGACTATGTAGGTTCTGCTGCAGCCAATACCTTATTATTTGGTTTTTTTAGTATTCTAAATCCAGGAGTTATACATATAAATGGTAACTTTTACATAACTGTAGTTTTTATATTGCTGAGTGTTTTTATGTTTTATTTTTTTTCTCGTAGTCGTAATGATATATCTCGAAAAGAAGGATTTTTATTATTGTCTTTTTATATTTTCTTTCTATTAACTGAACTATTAAAAGTATAATATGGTCAATATATGAAAGGATTAACTACACAAAAAGCGGAAGAATTGCTGAAAGTCCACGGGTTAAATACTATTCAGGAACAAAGGAAGAAGCGTTTTATTACGATTCTTTTTGAACAGTTCAATAATTTTCTAACCATACTTCTGGTTGTTGCAGCACTACTTTCATTTTTTATTGGAGAGCCAATTGATGGGATATTAATACTTTTGATTGTTATTTTAAATGGTTTATTTGGTGTTTACCAGGAAGCTAAGGCATCAGAAGCAATTGCTGCACTTAAAGAGATGACTATTACCAGAATACGAGTGTTACGTGACGATCAGGAAGTGGAGCTGGATAGTCGATATCTTGTACCAGGAGATGTTATTTTTGTTGAGGAGGGTGTGAAAATACCGGCTGACGGGGTCATCCTTGAAACTATCAATCTTGAGATAAATGAAGCGGCTTTGACCGGAGAATCTATGGCTGTATCTAAAGCCACAAATGAAGAACTGTATATGGGTACTATTGTGAGCCGGGGAAGAGGTTATGCAAAAATAAAATCGACTGGTATGCAGACAAAATTTGGGGAGATTGCAAGTCGTTTATCCACAATGACGGAGGCAAAGAGTCCTCTTATGATGAAACTGGAAAGTGTTACCAAGGCAATTGGTATTATAGGTATCATCGCCTCGATGCTTGTATTCTTTTTGGCAACCATGGAAGGTTCGGCGTATTTTGCTGCTTTCTTACTAGCCATATCTCTCGCAGTCGCTGTTGTACCCGAAGGACTGCCAGCTGTCATGACTATTACTCTGTCTATAGGTGTAAAAGAAATGGCCAAAAGAAAGGCTATTATTCGCAAACTTACGGCAATTGAAGCTTTGGGTAGTGTGACTTTGATTGCTACAGATAAAACAGGTACATTGACCACAAATAAAATGCAAGTAAAGGAACTGTACTTTAATGAGCATAGACATGAAAATTTGGAAGAGATTTCTATTAAAAATAGTGTTTTTAATCTGCTTGTTTTAAATGGTGTAGTATGTTCCACTGCCACATTATCTCCTCATGTAGACGGAAAAGGATTTGACATATTGGGTGATCCAACTGAGGGTGCTTTGCTTCTGCTTGCTCAGAAAAAAAATCAAATGGTGGAGGATGTACGATCACAATGGAAATTGATTGAAGAAATACCTTTCGATAGCATATCAAAAAAAATGGTTGTAAAAGTAAAAAATCAATCTGAAGAACTGACTTTTACAAAAGGTGCACCGGAATCTATATTGCAGCTCTCTCATAAAATTTTGATAGGTGATACAGAACTGGATCTTACGGAAGAAAGAAGGAAAAATATAACTGATGTGCTTGAGCATTGGGCCAACCAAGGGCTGAGGGTATTAGCATTTTCTTATAAAAAGGAACATACCACAAAGCTTGATAAACAAGTATTTTTAGGCATGGCAGCAATTTATGATGCTCCACGTCCTGAAATTCGTGCTGCTGTACAACGTGCTCATGCGGCTGGCATACAAGTGGTCATGATTACTGGTGATAATGAAAAAACAGCGCAAGCTATAGCACGAGAGGCTCATATTATGGAGACAGGCGATAGAGTACTCACAGGTCAAGATCTGGATACTATGTCAGATAAAGAGCTGCTAACAATACTCAAGGATGTAAAAGTGTTTGCTCGTACTACGCCTTTTCATAAACATCACATTGTGAGTTTATATCAACAACAAGGCGAGATAGTTGCCGTGACTGGAGACGGGGTCAATGATGCAATTGCATTAAAGCAGGCTGATGTGGGTGTAGCTATGGGATTGGTAGGGACCGATGTCGCACGTGAAACTGCGGATATGGTGATTACCGATGATAATTTCGCGACGATAGTAGATGCCATAGAGGAAGGTCGTAACATTATCAAAAATCTTAAAAATGCTATTGCTTATTTGTTATCCTGCAATGTAACAGAAGCATTATCCTTAATAATCGGCATGCTGCTTGGTTTCCCACATATCTTTTATCCTATACAGTTTTTGTATATCAATCTAGTAACAGACGGTATCCCAGCATTAGCTCTTGCTTTTTCTCCACGAGATGCCATGGCAATGAAACATAAACCACAAAAGCATGTAGAATTATTGGATAAAGGAAATTTGTTTTATATTTTTTCTGTTGGAGCGATATCCTCGGTGTTGGTAATAGGTACTTTTATGTGGTACTTACAGGTAAGTAGCGAACTTGCTACCACTGCAGCCTTTTGTGTACTTGCATTAATTCAGTCATTTATTTTAGTAGATGTATGGCTTTCACGACGCAGTTTGATGGGTAATTTATATAAACTTATATCTCCTATCTTTTTCCTCGCTTTTTTGCTGCCTTTTATGACACAGTTGACTATAGTTTCTGTCCCTTCCCTTGCCGCAGTATTTAGGTCGACAACGGTATCTTTTTGGATGTTTGGAAGCTTTATATTGATTGCATTCCTTATTCTAGTAGGAATAACTATTACAAAGTTATTTTATAGAGAAGAATAAAATAGGAGGGATTTTAATATTGAGATTAGATTTGTGATGGGTTTGTGAAGAATCTACAGCGAATTATTTACAATCTTCTTTTTGCATGGCAAGAAATAGTTTAGACATTATATAGGTAATAAATTTCGCATATCCACTTAGTGACATGAATATTGCTGTCAATAGAAATAGGAGGCGTATTGATATATAATGGTATAAGTTTTAAAATAACTATGAAAATTAAAAGTATGCCATCGCATACAAGACCTCGTGAAAAGCTCATACAAAAAGGGGTTGCTAATCTAAAAGATAAAGAGCTCCTGGCCATATTATTTCGAACTGGTAGTAAAGGCAAAAACGCGATAGAGCTAGCAGATGATTTTTTAAAAAAATATACAAATAAAGAAATACCCCATCTTTCATTTCAGGATGTCTGTAAAGTATCGGGAATAGATGCTGGTAAATCCTGTATGTTGCTGGCGGCATTAGAATTTTCTAAAAGACTTTTTGAATCAACTATAGAGGGTTTATCCACCGTGGCTTCCCCTGTAGACGCCCTACCTTATTTAACTACTATAAAAAATTTAAAAAAAGAGCATTTTGTTGCACTTTATATGAATGCACGTAATCAAGTCATACATCAGGAAACAATTTCTATTGGGACCCTTACTGCGAGCCTTGTACACCCTCGTGAGGTATTTGAACCGGCCGTAAGGGTTTGTGCCGGTTCAATAATTATTGCTCATAATCATCCATCTGGAGAGATCAGTCCATCAGATCAGGATATACATATTACTAGGCAGCTACAGGAAGCAGGGAAGATATTAAATATTGAAATACTAGATCATCTTATTGTTACGACCAAAGGATATGTCTCCCTTAAAGAAAAAGGATTTATTTAGTAGAAAGACTTCTCCACAATAATAAAGAGGCATATGTCCGATAAGGTGACCATATATGAGAAATATTCTCTAGTTCAGCTATTGTTGGCTCATGTGAAATTTTGTATAATTTTTGTATACCTCTTTTGAGACCTAAATCTTTTGTAGAAAAAATATCTTCACGTCCTAGAGTAAACATGAGAAACATTTCAACAGTCCAGGGACCAATACCTTTTACTTTAGTGAGTTCTTTCATAATTTCATCCGCAGACTTGGAAGAAAGTGTATCCAGTTGTATCTCTTTAGTTGTAACTTTTAAAGAAAGATCATGGATATAGCGGGCCTTAGAACCTGAAAGGCCGATAGAACGTAATATATCTGGTTGCATTATTATTGCAAAATTTGCTGAAACTTGCTCTTGTGGGAATAAAGACTTAAATCTACCCCAGATGGCATCACCTGCCTTGGTAGAGATCTGTTGACTGATAATAGATTCACAAAGAGCTGAAAAATATTCCGCTTTAGGTGTAATGTAGATTGGACTTTGCAAAAGGGAAATAGCATTATACAGAATAGGATCCACTTTTTGGAAATGTTGTGCTACATGTTTGGGGATCATACAGATTGAGACCTATTAGGAGAAACCGCCGGTTTTTTATAGTATGTAGCAAACCATAACCTGATACGTAACAGGAGTACTGCGATACCGAATAAAAAAATAAGCAACCCAATTGCGGGGAAAATACCATTAGACTTGCCAGTTAACCATGATAGCCACTCATGAGATCCCTTTATAAACATATGCATAAGTGAAAGTATGAGCGCGACATATCCCCATCTTAGTAGCTGACGCCAACGCAGGCCACCGATTTCATGAATGACAGTCTGCGTAGAAATAATAATCATGCCAATATATATAATGATTGCTATTTCGGCGCTTAAGAGAGCGATATCTCCGTATCGAGTAAGGGAGAATGGAATGAGGATCTTAGCTGTGCCGGAGTGATAGAGGACTACACTTGTATGGATAAGGGCATAGATAAAACCTATTACACCAAGTTGTTTTCTATATATTATAAAGTGATCAGCAAAATTCCAAAAATAGCAAAGACCACTGAGCATGAACGATAATCCAATGAGTATGATCCCAACATTCGCGGTAGCTCGACTAAAAGCACGAAGATCATAGATACCTTGCGTTGCAAATATATATAGACTAATAATAATAAATATAACGAGACTATACATTCCTGTATCAAACCATAGATTGCGAGGTAGGGGAGGGGGATTTTTTTTTATCTGTTCGTTTAGTTTTTCCTGTATTTGTATTTCTGGATGCATATTATTAGTATATAGTATATCTATGATTTTTATAAAAAAATATTGGTTTTTCATAGTCTTTGTGATCATGCTTTTATGTTCTGCATACTTATTTACACTAAATAGCAATCGGGAGATGTTATATTCAGGTAATGGCCTTTGGAAAGATTACACGATAGAGACTATGACTGTTGATGGAAAAGAACGAAGGCTTGTTGTGGCTGATTCGCCGCAGCGGTGGACACAGGGACTTATGTATGTGCGAAAACCGGTTTCCGATTTTGACGGTATGGTTTTCAAATTTCCCGATAGACAACCTCGCGTTTTCTGGAATCAAAACACATTGGAAACATTAACTATATTTTGGTTAGCAGAAGGGAAGGTAATAGGACAAAGTACACTTCCATCAATAGAAATAAGTAAAAAAATAGTTACCGTTGAGTCTCCGGCCCCTGCGGATACGGTAGTAGAAATAATACAATGATCTATTTGAATTTTTTGGATTCGGGATGATGATGGGTGGTCAGATAGCGAACAGTTTTTGAAGCACTTCTCATGACGACAGAGTGGGTGATAATATAATCCGAAGTGAAATTAACCCCCGCTAATAAAGGGCCATCAATTACACCAGTTGCTGTAAAAGAAAGGAAGTCTCCCTTTGCCAAGTCTTCAGTTGTGTAGATTTTATCTTTTTTTATATCTAATTCATCCATTTTTTTTGAATCAGCTTCATTGCGTGGTTGGAATCGAATATGGATTGCGCCGCCCAGTATCTTTACTGCAACAGCAGCTAAAACACCTTCGGTACTTCCACCGGTACCGATGAGCATATCTATAGGGTTTTCTTTTTGACATGTCGCAACTGCAACAGCCACATCTCCATCACTTATCATTCGTAGGCGAGCCCCTGATTCGCGGATTTCATGTATCAGCTTTTCATGTCGTGGCCGATCTAGGACACATACTGTTATCTCTTCAATATCTTTTCCTAATGCTTTGGCAGTCTTTGCGATATTGTCTTTTACAGGAGCATCTAAATCAATTACATCTTTAGCAGCTGGTCCTACTGCAATTTTCCACATATAGGTATCTGGAGCCATGAGTAAACTGTGGCGAGGACCGGTAGTAATGACAGTGAGTGCGTTATATCTGCCAAAGGCTACACTATCGGTACATTCCAAAGGATCAACTGCTATATCCATTTCTGGCCCTTTACCATTTCCAACCCGTTCTCCAGTATAAAGTTCTGGGGCTTTGTCTTTACTGCCTTCGCCAATGACGATAGTGCCTGAAAAGTCTATTGTGTTAAACCATTTACGCATGGCATCTACAGCTGCTTTATCTGCTGCTATTTTATTTCCTTTTCCAATAAATCTAGCTGCTTCTATTGCGGCCGCTTCTGTTACACGGACAAATTCAAGTGCTAAATTTTTATCCATAATATTATTTTTTTAAAGCCTCGAGTCCAGGTAGGGTACCCTTTTCTATAAATTCCAACATAGCACCTCCGCCTGTAGAAATGTGAGTAATTTTATCCAAATATTCTTTTTTTGAAATAGCCGCCAATGTGTCTCCACCCCCAACAACTGATATCGCTTCAGTATTATTGGTTATAGCATAATAAACAAAATCAGTACCTTGTCTGTAGTGGGGGTTTTCAAAATATCCGACCGGGCCATTCCAAATGATGGTCTTTGCTTTTGCGATAACTGTTCCAATGCGTGCAGAGGTTTCTGGCCCTATATCTAAGATTTGACCACTGTCAGGAACATTCTTGATTTTATAAACCATCCCTCCTTTTTCCAGTTCTTGTGGATTTCCAATGATACAATCCATTGGTAAGATAAGTTCTACGTTTTGAGCTTTAGCTTTAGTAATTAGCTCTAGGGCAATGTCTTTTTTTTCTACCTGTGCATAACTTTCACCAATATTATATCCTTGTGCAAACAAAAAAGTATTAGCTAATCCACCTCCGATAATTACTGAATCGGAAATATCTATTAGTTTATCGATTATATGTATTTTAGAATCTATTTTTGCTCCACCCACAATTGACACAACTGGTTCTTGTGCATTTTTAAGAACTTTTGTTATCATTTCGATCTCCTTTTTGAGTAGAATTCCCCCAAACGAAGGTAAGTATTTAGTAATACCTACCACAGAGGCAGCAGGCCTGTGTGATACTCCAAAAGCATCATTTACATAAATCTCAGCCAAGGAGGCAAGGTTTTTAGCAAAATCTTCATTGTTATCTTTTTCCCCTGGGTAGTAACGAGTATTTTCCAATACATAAATCTCATTGTTTTTTTGATTTTCAAAAGTTTTTTTGTCTTCGGTGAGAAAATCGTTAATGAGGCGTATTGGATTGTTCGGAAGATATTCGTGTAGTTGGTTGCAAACGATTTTCATTGAGTATTTTGGATCTCTGTTTTCTTTAGGACGACCTAAATGAGACGCTATAATAATCCTATTATTATTTTTGAGCAAAAACTCTATTGTAGGTATGCTTTGACGGATACGGGCATCATCGGCGATCGTGAGATTATTTGGATTTAACGAGACGTTAAAATCTACTCGCAATAGAATTGTTTTATTTTGTATTTGTTCATCCTGGATAAATCGTATATGTTTCTCTTCCATAATATTAGGAATGTATAATACTTGCAATTTTTTCAACAACATCGACCAATCTTGTTGAATATCCCCATTCATTATCATACCAACCATAGACTTTTACGAAATGTCCGTCAATAACTTTTGTATAGTGTGGATCAAAAATACACGAATACGGAGTTCCAATTATGTCAGATGAAACAATTATATCCTCTGTATATCCCATTATCCCTTTCATTGTTGTTTCAGACGCATCCTTAAAAGCTTGATTCACTGCTTCAATTGATGTCTCAGATTCAACAACTGCTGAAATGTCTGTAAAAGAGCCTGTGGGAACAGGTACGCGCATTGCCATACCATCAATTTTGCCCTTTAGTTCAGGCAATACTTTTACAACTGCTTTGGCGGCGCCCGTGGTAGAAGGGATGATATTCAGAGCTGCCGCTCTAGATCTTTCCGTGTTTTTGCCTGCATCATCAAGTAAACTCTGTGTGAGGGTATAGGCGTGTATAGTTGATAGATTCCCATATTTCACCATAAATGCATCATTTAGTATTTTAAACATAGGTGCTGCACAATTGGTTGTGCAAGATGCATTTGATATAACTTGTTCCGCATTCCAATCCACTTTATCATCATTGACACCTAGAACAACGTGAGTAGTATCATCTTTTGAAGGAGCAGTAAGTAACACTTTTTTAACGGAACCTTTTATATGCTTGGTCAATTCTTCTTTCGTAGTAAAAGCCCCTGTCGCATCCACGACAACATCTACTTCACTGGCTTCCCAAGGGATAGTCTCTGGTGTGGCAATTTGTGTAGTTTTTATATCAGTTCCTCCAACTTGAATACCGGTTTCAGATGCGTAGATAGGCATTTCGAATTTACGATATACTGAGTCGTACTTAAGTAGATACGCAAGCATATCATTTGGCGTTTTTCGGGTATTTATGTGTACGACTTCAAACATATTGCGTAGAGTTGCGATGCGTGTAAACGCACGGCCAATTCTTCCAAAACCATTGATTCCAACTCTTAATTTTTTCATAGATAAATAAAAAATTATTAATATTTTGTAGCGTTATTTTTCATTATATACCTTAAGAGCTTCTTCTACCGATTTATTTTCTACTGTTATGGCATAGATTGCATTACAGAAACGTACTGCTTCCTCAAGTGGCCGTTGGTGAATATTTCGACCCGTAGCATTACCGGCTGCTCCGCCTATATGTATCTGATCATGAAGTCCTTTCAAAAAACTTTCAACCGAAGTAGAAGATCCACCGGCACACACTAGTTTAGTACGTCCAGCTGCTTGAGTTGCAATTTTTAGCATTTCAGCGGAAATATGTCCCTCTTTTTTAGGTGGGTTTACTTTGACAAAATCAGCACCAAGAGTCGCGACTGTACCGGCTGCCCCTGCAATAATCTCAGGAGATTTTTCGTCCATCAGAGCTTTACCACGAGGATAGCACCATATGACTGATAGGAGACCATATTGATGTGCTTCATAAATTGCTTGTGCAGCTTCAGTTAGCATTGCTGATTCATTCTCACTCCCTATATAAAGCGTATAACCAATTCCCAGAATATTTAAACCGCTGTTTTCTTTAAATTCTATTATCTGTTCTATATCAAACCATGCACGACTAACAGGATCAGACTGTGAGACGCCAACAATATTTGTTTTAGAATTTACTTTTACTAAGTAGGGCACATCCTTGTAATCCATGCCATAGCGAGCTACAAGACCAAGTTGACTGGCAAAAACACCAATGTTAGCTTTGGAGGCAATGCGAAACATATGCTCGGGGTCATTGTCTTCTGGAGAAATGCCATCACCATAAAAATCTTCATTTAAGTGCTCTATCTTTTGATCTCCCGCAAATAGCATCAGGCGGCCGGAATCATTCGTAATCTTTCGATAATTTTCTTCATAGAGTGCGTGTGCATCTTTAGGAATGTCAGCAGGTATATGGATTTTCATAAAAAAAAGATTAAATGATAATATATTATGTCGTTGAAACAATGATAGCATATCCTATCTGACACTATCATACATTTTATAAAGTGTTTGTCAATATGGCTTACCTGGTGTAAGATGACTTATACATATGGATGACTGCATTTTTTGTAAAATAGTACAGGGAACTATACCAGCTTACACGGTATATGAAGATGCACATTATATGGCTTTTCTTGATATATTTCCAAGAGTAAAAGGGCATACATTACTTATTCCCAAGAAGCATTATCGATGGGTGTATGATGTTCCAGAATTTGGAGAATATTGGGAAATAGCCCGTAAAGTCGCAAATTCAGTACAAAAGAAAACAAAATCTTCATTTACGAGTTTTATAACTATGGGGGAAGAGGTGCCACATGCGCATATCCATATTTTGCCTCAGCGCACAAATACGTCGGCAGGTATAACCTTTGCTAAGGTTATACCTATGTCAAAACAGGAACTATTGCAACTTGCTGAGGATATAAAAAATAATTGACGACTGAATTATGAAAAAAATTTTCTACAGAAATCTCCGTGATAAAAAACTTCAGACGATTGAACAATTTAGAGTCGGTTCATGGATACATATTGAGGAACCCTCAGAACAGGACCTCATAGAACTTTGTGATGTATTTCATCTTGACGAAGGATTGCTTGCAGATGCTTTGGATATCTATGAAGTGCCTCGTATGGAAGTAGAAGACGGAATTGTATACATATTCACGCGATATCCTTTTAAAAAAAAAGATCAAGTTTCTACTAATCCATTGCTTTTTGTTATTGCTAAAGAAGTTTTTATCACCATTACGAGAGAAAAGTTTTTTTTACTTGATAATTTCTTAGAGCGTTATGACTTTTATACTACGCAAAAAAACAAACTATTACTTCATCATTTTAGACTTATAGATAATGCCTACAATACCTATTTCCATACGATAAGTCGACAAATACGAAGTAGTGCGTACGAACTTGAAAAAATCACAAATAAAGATATTATCCAGTTTGTAAACTATGAACGAGTCCTGAATGATTTTCATCTGGCCTTGGTTCGTATGAACGCAGTTTTAAATAGTCTGACTGGACATCATATTATTAAATTTTATGAAGAAGATAAAGAACTGATTGAAGATCTATTCCTCAGTAATGATCAGTTGATTCAGCTTTCAAAAGAAAATCTTCGGAGTATAGTAAATATTCGCGATGCTTATACCACGATTATGACCAATAATACCAACAGAGTTATTCGTTTTTTCACCTCAATTACCGTAATTTTAACTATCCCTATGATTGTGACAAGTATGTATGGCATGAATGTCGGCCTTCCATTTGCTCAGTCTCCCTGGGCCTTTACCGGTCTTATGCTGTTTACCTTAGTCATCACAGGCGCGCTTGTGCTTGTTTTTTTGATCAACGATTGGCTTTAGTTTGGTTTTTCAACTGAAATATGTATTTTATTTCCTTTTAAATCAGCGGTAACTGTATCTCCTGGCCTAATTTTATTTTCCACAACTTGTAGGGCTATTTCATCAATAATAAGTTCATTGATTACTCGTTTTAATGGACGGGCGCCATATATCGGATCAAAGCCGAGACTAGCCAGATGATCTTTTAGTTTATTGCTAATTTTAAATTTTAGTTGTTGACGATCTAGTCTTTTTGTCACAGCTGCAATTTGAATATCTACTATAGTTCTCATCATTGTTTCATCAAGTGGGTTAAATATTACAACGGAGTCCAATCTGTTGATAAATTCAGGTTTAAAGAAAGTTTTAAGCTGATCGGTGATTTGTAGTTCTCGTTCTTTTTTATCTAGGTTTTGAGCGTAAATATCACTGCCTAAATTGGAGGTGAGAATAATAATGGTATTTTTGAAATTTACGATGTGTCCTTTTCCATCAGTAAGTCGTCCGTCATCTAGAATTTGGAGGAATGTATTAAAAACGAGAGGGTGTGCTTTTTCTATTTCATCAAAAAGGAGTACAGAGTATGGTCGCCTGCGTACTGCTTCAGTAAGCTGCCCGCCTTCCTCATATCCTACATATCCTGGTGGAGCACCTACTAGTCGTGCGATACTATGCTGCTCCTGGTATTCACTCATATCGATCCGAATCATTGCATTTTTATCATCAAAAAGAGCGTATGCTAGAGCTCTAGCAGTTTCTGTTTTGCCCACACCAGTCGGTCCTAAAAAGAGGAATGATCCGATGGGTTTGTTTTCTTCGCTGAGTCCAGCGCGTGATCTTCGAATGGCGTTTGCGATTTTATGAAGAGCTTGATCTTGTCCGACTACTTGTCCTTGTAAGTCTTTTTCAAGGTGGGCAAGCTTTTCAGATTCTGATGCCATAAGTCGAGTCACTGGGATATTAGTCCAGCGAGCGACAATTCGTGAGATGTCTTCTTCTGTCACTGATTCCTGGATAATCCGATCTTCTGCAGGTATAGTTTTCCATTCTTTTTCAAGTTCAGTGATATCTTTTTCAATTTGAGGTATCTTGCCGTACTTGATTTCTGCTGCTTTATTGAGATCTACTTCACGCTCCGCTCGTTCCAGATCCGCCTTACATTTATCCAGATCTACCCGGCTTTTTTGAAGTCGTGAAATAAGCTTTTTTTGTTCGTTCCATTTTTTTTGCAATGTATCAAATTTAGTTTGCAAGTTACGACGCTCAACATCAAGAGATTCTTTGCGTTTTTCCAGTCCTTTTTCCTTTTTTAATGCAGCAAGCTCAATATCAAGCTGCATGATGCGCCGACGTATTTCATCCAGTGATAAGGGCATGGATTCGACTTCAATTTTAGCAGCTGAAGCAGCTTCATCAATAAGATCAATTGCTTTATCTGGCAAGTATCTATCGGTAATATAGCGAGTAGAAAGTTCGACTGCGGCAAAGAGTGCATCATCTGAAATTTTGATGCCATGATGAACTTCATATTTTTCTTTGATTCCACGTAATATTGCAAGAGAATCTTCTTTCGTGGGTTCATCAATATATACAGGTTGAAAGCGTCTTTCAAAGGCTTGGTCTTTTTCAATATACTGTCGGTATTCACGAATAGTGGTTGCACCAATAGTCCGCAGTTCGCCGCGAGCGAGCGCCGGCTTAAGCATATTACTGGCATCTACAGCACCTTGAGCCCCGCCTGCACCAACAAGAGTATGAAGTTCATCTATAAAAAGAATATACTTTCCGTCACTTTCGGTAATTTTTTTTAGAATATTCTTGAGTCTTTGTTCAAATTCACCGCGGTAGGCTGCTCCTGCAAGAAGTGCAGCTAAATCCAAAGATAGAATCTCTTTATTTTTCAATGTATCTGGCACATCACCACTTATGATTCGTTGTGCTAGTCCTTCTATAATCGCTGTCTTTCCCACACCGGGATCTCCCAGCAATACCGGATTGTTTTTTGTACGGCGTGAAAGAATTTGCATTACACGTCGAATTTCAGTATCACGGCCAATAACTGGATCAAGTTTTCCTTTATTAGCCTGAATCGTAATATTGATAGTAAATTGTTCAAAAGGATCTCCTTGTTCTTGAGGAGGTTGATAATTCATTTGCATATATTATTAGCAATTAATAAGATCAAGTGCTAAATAATTATAACGAGTAAGCATTTCTTTTGCAAGTTAAAAATGTGTATAAAATATGTTATACTTTATGATACATTTTTTATTATAAAGATGTATTTTTTGATACATGTATTTTGAAAAAGATAGTATTGTCGACAATGAAGTAGTATCGTTGCCACAGTCCGACCCATATGATGGTAGCCTTTCCGAGATAGCGGAGAAAAGATTACCTACCACTTGGGAAGAATTCCTTCAAGAAATGCAATTTGCCGATCCTCGACTGGTAGCTTTCAAAAAAAATTATTGGGAATTCTACCTTCTCCAAAAAGCCAAAGAAGATCAAACTATCAGATTGATGATGGATGAAGTGCTTACACGAACATATCAACTCTATCCTCCCGAAGAAGCATATGAAATATCTCGATTTTATGTTTTTATCACGGTCTTAACACAAAAGAATGAAGTATTGAGTGCAAGTGGTCGCGATCAAACAGTAAGGAAGAAAGAAATGGATGCACAAGGGAATTTACAGCCTACTATCAAACACACAACGGAAGTTTATTTAGGAGGGCTTACAATAGATGGTGAAGCCGTAGATCCAGCTACTGCTATGACACTAAAAGGTCATGACGTATATGAAGACTGTGGTATGTTTGTAGAAGATGAGCAAGGAAATAAGACCAGAGAGTGGATAGGAAAAGATACATTGCTCGATATTATAGAAAGTGAATTCAAATATAAAGAAGAATTATCGATTGCTTTACTGGGCATGTCAAAATACGATCGAGTACCAGAAGAAATAAGAATAGCTTCCCAAGATTCTCTTTTATATGACTGTCTTGATCATTTTATTGCCGCAGCTTATAAAAGGGAAGGAAAAATGGAAACAATCATGAGTGATCCTGATCTTTGGGAAAAACATCATGATGATATCATGAAAACAATCACTTCCATATTGCGCCTTCGCTACGAAAATTATCTACAGTTTCAAATAACCGGCGATCTAGAAGCCTATCTTACCGGAGTTATGAGAGACATGTATCCTAAAGGTAAAGATATTACTGTCAATTTGCCAGATGTAAGTTACGCGGGAAGATTAAGAGCCAGGCTTATGGCTACATTAATGCGAGTACTACATTTGGATATTAGTAATCAAATCATGCATAAATTAGCTCTTTCTACAGAAGATGCTTTATTTGACACATTACAAACAAAGCCATTAGCGGAAAAACTGAACCAGAAGCATTTTAAGGAAGATAAAGATATGCAAATGGAGCACTTTATTAGTGAAGAATTAGGTATATCAGCTAAAGCAAATCTTGGTTATAGAATAAGTTTTCTTGACGAGGCTGCCAATTCTGAAGAAGAACCCTATGCTGCATTCCAAATCCTTGTTGAAGTAAATACTGAGAATTATGATGAGTTAATTGCCGGTCTCAAAGCACACATCAATAATCCAGCACTACAAGCGTTTATTGAAGGAAAAGGAGAACTTAGAGTTGAAGAATTCAATGGTGTCTTACAAAAAATTATTGAAGTGTTAGGTCGGAAAAATTGTATGTTTGAAATAAAAGATGAATCAGGTAATGTTATTCATTACATACGAATTGTGGAAAAAAAACCGCGGATGTCGGATCGTATTTTGTTAGATAGAAAAGATATGGTAAAATCCCCAGAAGATAAATTTTTCGCACCACCGATTGATCCAACTACCGCTGTTCAAAAATTTCTCAATATGCAGTTATTATTGTTTAATGCAGAATATTTAAAAGGAAAAGGAGATAGAATAGTAGTGCTCGTATGGGATGGTGGTGTGACTACCTGTGCAACCATACAAGAACTGCGTGAGTTAAGTGGGCAGTTAGGTATAACAGAAAAAGAATATACGTTCGTTGAATTAATGGCAGAGGACAGACTGATTGACTGGAACAGTCTACCAGAATATCCCTTTTATTATGCAAAACGCAATAGTGATTTCGGGTTTATGGGACAAGATGATTTTTTGCAATCAGTTTAAGTTTTTGTATTTTAGGATCAATCACAATCTGGCAATAAGGGTATTCTCTATTGTCTTTATAATAATTTTTATGATAGTCTTCAGCTTCATAAAAACTGGTATAAGGTGATATTTCAGTCACAATAAGATCTTCATATTCTTTTTGTATTTCCTGTTTGGTTTTTTCAGCAATTATTTTTTGCTCGTTATTATGGAAAAAAATGACAGATCGGTACTGTGTTCCGACATCTGCACCTTGTTTATTGAGGGTTGTGGGATTATGAATATGCCAGAAAACATATAAAATTTCCTCATATGAAATTTCTTGTGAGTCAAATTCTATTTGTATCACTTCCGCATGCCCAGTATTACCGGCAGATACTTCGTCGTATGAAGGATGTGGCAATTCTCCTCCCGAATACCCAGAAGTGACTTTTTTTATGCCCTTAAGTTGCTGAAAGACAGCTTCACTGCACCAGAAACAGCCCATGCCAAGTGTCGCTTTTTGTAGAGTGTTTGTCATAAGATGGATATTACTTTTTTATAAAATTCAAAGCCAACGAATTTATACAGTAGCGTTGTCCTGTTTTATCCGTTGGGCCATCGGGGAAGACATGTCCAAGATGTGCACCACATGTTTTACAGGTTACTTCAGTTCTATTCATGCCATAGCCAGTATCTTCATGAAGTTCAACCGCATCACTGTTTGCAACATCATAAAAACTTGGCCAACCAGAGTCAGAATCAAATTTGGTATCTGATGTAAAGAGGGTGGCTCCACAGTTGGAGCACGTATACAATCCAGTTTCTTTATTATGCAAAAGTTTGCCACTCCCTGGAGGTTCGGTGCCTTTTTCCCGAGTTACATGATAGACCTCGGGTGTGAGCTTTTTCTTCCATTCATCAACTGTTTTGTATTTTTTTTGAGTAGTCATATGGTATTTACTTATTTATTATTTGGTTCTGTTACTCGTCTCTCAAATTCGGCTGATTCCCTCCAGAAATCTTCCATAACCTGTGTTGTATCAGTCCCAGGAGGAAAATTTTGTAGTTGGGTCATTCTTGTATCTAAGAACTGCTACAACAATGTTACCGCAGATGGATCAAGATTGTAACGTTCTGCCAGCTCACCCAATGTGTCTTTCTGAAATTTTAAATGCGCTACTAAGTCTGGAAAAGGGCCTGTTGAAATTTCATGAGTCATAGTAACAATACTATACTATATACAATTTAATACTAGATTCTAGTAAGGAATAGGATCGAGGCCACCTTTAGTCCACGGATTGCAGCGTAGTATCCGTTTGAACCCCAGATAGCTACCTTTAATACTGCCATGTTTTTCAATTGCTTGATACATATAATCTGAACAGGTAGGCGTGAATCGGCAAAGTTCGGTCGTCATAAGTAGTGTTTTGAAGAAAGGAATATATATAAAAGAAGTTTTTTTATAGAAACGAATGAGTAGCAATAGGATGTTTTTCATTGATATATTATACTCGTCCTTTTATAACGCTGTCTGATTGTGAATTTAGTACAATAAGGGTATGAAAATAAGTATTATTACCTTATTCCCAGATATGATACAAGGATTTACGAATCAAAGTATCATCAAACGCGCTTTAGAAAAAGAAGCTGTTGAAATTGAAATAGTCAATTTGCGAGATTTTGCCATAGATTCCTATGGTACGGTCGATGAACGTCCATATGGTGGAGGGGCTGGCATGGTGCTCCGAGTCGATGTAGTAAAAAAAGCATTAGATAGTGTAATATTCAAAAACACTTCAGCTTATTTTCAGAAAGACAGTATAAAAACATTATTAACTTCTGCAAAAGGGAAGCCATATAATCAGAGAAAAGCAGAAGAGTTTGCAAAGCTTAAGCATATAGTCATCCTAGCTGGTCATTATGAAGGATTTGATGAACGTATACTTGAGCATATAGATGAGGAAGTGTCACTGGGAGATTTTGTGATGACAGGAGGAGAAATTGCCGCCGCCGCCATAATGGATTCTATTGTTCGTTTGTTGCCGGGAGTCCTTAAAAAAAATGAGGCAACTGAGCAGGAAAGTTTTTTTGAATTACCGATAGAGCTCGTTATAGATGCAGTTGGGGAAACGCAAATTTTGCAGGACTTAAAAAAAAGAGGTGTCACGAGGATACAGCTATTAGAATATCCTCATTATACGCGGCCATCAGAATTTGGAAATCAGAAGGTTCCAGATGTCCTTATGGAAGGTAATCATGCGGCAATCGAGAAGTGGCGAGTCCGCGAAGCATATAGAGAAACTTGTGAAAAACGATATGATCTTCTTGACAAACAGATCGAGTAATGCAAGAATTTACACACAAACTCATTATGATAACCCTTACTCAAGTCACAAAACGATACTTAACAAAAACTGCAGTTGACAATATAAGTCTCACTACAAAGAAAGGCGAAATTATAGGATTTCTTGGACCAAATGGCGCCGGCAAAACGACCACAATGAAGCTTATTTTGGGCTTGCTGAAGCCTACATCAGGAGAAATAACAGTAAACAATTTGGATCCTGTACGTCAACGATTAAATGTTGTAAGTAGCATAGGCTATTTGCCTGAGAACAATCCATTATATGGTGAAATGAAAGTTCGAGAGTATCTTGAATTTATAGCTTCAGCAAAGAATGTACACAAAGATGAAATTGTTAAAGTCATTGGAGAGGCGAGTCTTTCGGATGCAGAGTTTACAAAAATAGAGGATTTATCGCGAGGTTATAAGCAACGAGTTGGGATGGCGGCAGCACTAATGGGAAATCCTGAGATACTAATACTCGATGAGCCAACATCAGGATTAGATCCAATAGAACAAGATAAAATCAAAGAACTTATTTTGAAAATTTCAGAAGAAAAAATCGTTATTTTTTCTACACATATACTTTCAGAAGTTGAAGCAGTAGCAAATAGATTAGTGATTATAAATGCTGGAAAAATAGTTTATGACGGCTCTAAACCTAAAGGCAGTGGAGCTGTGGAAAAACTTTTTAAGAAATTGTTGAGCTAACTATATGAAAGGACTTTTTCGTAAAGAATTGTTATTTTATCTAAATAATCCAATTGGATATATTACGATTATTTTATTTGCTGTTTTTGCAAATTTTTTGTTTGTTAAAGATATCTTTACAGTAGGTGTCGCTTCAATGAGACAGTTTTTTGATATGCTTCCTTGGCTTCTCATGATTTTTATACCAGCAGTTGCCATGCGTACTTTTTCTGAGGAAAAAAAGAATAACACTATTGACATACTCTTAAGTTTGCCAATTTCAGAGATGCAAATAGTACTGGCTAAGTTTTTTGCGATTTTAGTTGTAGTTGCTATAGGGTTGTTACTGACTTTGGGGCTTCCTATGAGTTTGTATGCGCTTACGCAGGAATTCGGATCAAATCTGTATTTGCCCGAGATTTTCGTTGGCTATCTAGGTGTAATTTTGATGTCTGCGGTATTCTCGGCTATCTCACTTTTCTATTCAACGCAGACAAAAAATCAGGTAATCGCATTCTTGTTTTCTTCAATTACTCTTTTCTTTCTCATTGTTTTTTCTAGTGATTTTGTAGCAGGACTTATACCTTCAATTGCGCAAGAATTTCTCAATTATTTGAGTCCTGCGACACATATGCGAAGTTTTATAAAGGGTGTTATAGATGTTCGATCTGTTTATTATTTCTTGAGCTTGACAGCGATTTTTTTGTTCTTAACAGTGGTTGATGTAGAAAAAAGAAAATAAGACTAAAAATTGTCTCATTCTGAATGTATGAAAAATATTGCAAGTAGGATTAAAAACTTTAATTTTGTAAAGACCTTTAAACTTGATAGGTTTACTATGCCGGTAATTATTACGGCTGCAATAGCAATATTTTTAATGTCAAATTATTTGCTTTCCCAGTTTTCATTAAGACTGGATTTGTCTCAAGGGCAAGCGTATACACTAAGCACAGCCACAAAAAATACACTGAATAAACTGGACAAAAACGCAACTATAACTTTTTTTGTATCTTCAGATATCCCTGCCATGCTACAACCTCTTAAGCGTGAAGTATTAGATTTACTACAGGAGTACGATAAAAGTAGCGGAAAAATACAACTGAAAGTACTCGACCCTAAAACAGATGAGAACGCTAAAAAACAAGCCGATGAAGCAGGTATTCAGCCGTTACCATTTCAACAACTTCAGCAAAATCAATATCAAGTCACCAATGCGTATTTTGGTGTTTTAATTGAATATAACAATCAAAAGGAAGCTTTACCACAAGTTACTGAAGTTGAAACTTTAGAATATAATATCACCACTGCGCTTTATAAGCTTTCGCGAAAGGAACTGCCACGTATTGCTATCATGGGTTATGAAGAATCATTTATGCCAGGGGGTGACCAAGTAAGTCTATTGCGACAGGTACTTAGTAGACAATTTACTGTAGAAAGTATTACTTTGCCTCCGCCCGCAGGTACTGATGCAGAACCCACCCCTACCCCTGAAAAGCCTTTTGCTATTGATCAAAAATACAATGCAGTGTTGCTTTCTGTCCAACCTGGACGTACTTTTGACGATGCAGAAATAGCTGCCTTAAAGACATACTTAAATAATAAAGGGAAAGTCATTGTCCTTATGAATGGGGTTGGAGTAGAGGAACAGCTTACTACTACCGAGGCTCCAGCAAAATTGTTGGTGTTACTTAAAGAATATGGCTTAAATGTACAGAAGAATTTAGTACTGTCTACAGCTTCCGAACTTGTAAATCTTGGCCAGCAAGGTCAATCATTACTTTTTTCTTATCCTTTTTGGATTTTGTCCAACCAATTTGCTAAAGATTCTTCTTATTTTTCCGGAGTGGGCATGGTTTCCTACCCGTGGGCTTCTTCAGTAACTGTTGAAAAAAAGAAGGGATATCAGGCAAAAGAACTCATATTTAGTTCACGAGAATCTTGGACGCAACAAGGTTCGTTTATATTAGACCCTCAGCAAATTCCACAGCCAAAGCAATCTGATATAAAACCATTTCTCATTGCAGCTGAAAGTAAAAAGGAAAATGGAGGAGCTGTGCTCTTTATTGGTTCATCGCGGTTTATAGAAGATAGATATTTGTCACCTCGTTCTCAAAATTTAGGTTTTGTTTTGAATGTGTTAAACGATTACGCATCGGCTGGCGCACTCAGCGGTATACGTTCAAGAGCATTGTCTTTATTCCCATTACCTGACCTTCCCAAGCAGATGCAAACAGTGTATCAATATATGAATATCATATTACTCCCTGCTATATTTGCTATTTATGGAGTCGTGCGTTTGTACAAACGCAATAAAGCATCTCGCATGGGGTCAAATGCAAATTGATCAAAGGGAAGACAAGCTTCGTCAAAGAATTCATAGCATTCCGCATCATCTGATGCTTTCAAATCTTTCGAATTTATCATCCGAGCCTCAAAAAGAAAACAAATAGTATACGCTTTTATCCCTCCAAATTCATAGGTATCATAAAAAGAGCATACATAGCGTATATCTGAAATACGAATATTGAGCTCTTCGCTTATTTCTCGATGTACTGATTCTTCCACTGTTTCGTTAATATTGATAAATCCACCCGGCAAATCCCAGAGACCTTTTTGAGGATCATGCTTTCTTTTAACAAGTAGTAGTTCTTCTTTTTTATTGCGAAGCATGACTGCATTGGTGGGACGAGGGTTTATATAATATTCGAGTTTACAGTTTGTGCAAATCAGATGATTATCTGCACGATCAAAGTTGGATCCGCAATGCGGACAGTAAATAAATTCAAATTCAGTTAGCATGAAGATTATTATAGATCATTAATATAAGTAAGAAGGGTATGATGTGAGAAAGAAATTATCGATTCTGTTTTTTTGTATTATTGATTGTTTTTATTTTTTGTTGAAGTGACTGTCTCAATTTTCTTAGTTTAGCTTCTTCGGCTGGGTCATTACATTCTATAATTCGAAAATCAAATTCACGTAGGGTATCTTCTGAAGTTGCGAGAATAATTTCAAGTATATTTTGTCTACTTGTGGTTCTATGTATAGCGCGCCAATCTATACCTTGAACTGAATTATTACTTATTATATTATCGATAACACTAAGTAAACTATTTGGATTAGTGAAATGTTCTAAAAATGACTGATGATCTAGTAAATTTAAACAATCTTTATAGTAATTAGCACTAGTGCGAATATAGTCTTGGCCATAATCACCCCGTTCTACACGAATAAAATTACTCACGCTGTGTCCCGTTACACCCATTAAAAATTCTTCATATGTGTCAAGCATCTCTCTTTTGCTTTCCATAGGGATAGCTGCAGTTTTAGTAAATGATTTTAAAAATCCTACGATATATATAATCTCATAACTTAATTGTGCAGATGTTGTATATATACCACTATTGAGCAAAAGTGTTTTGAAAGGTTCAAGCATTTCTTCACTTAAATCAGGTGCTTCTCGTGTCAAAGCTACTATTGTTGAATACAATGTGCTGTAGGGAAAATCAGTTTCTACATAACGATTAGGATCTTTAATTTTATCAGTATCAATTTCAGTAAGACGCAAAACCTTTGCTGGCTCATTAAGCAAATGATTCATGAGTGTCGTAACTGCATATTGCCTAACCGTTGCAATATTTACAAGTGCTTGATCCAATATTGCAATGGTTGAATTGCCTTCACTGTCCTCAGGACGAAGTGTCTGCCTTAAATTGTCTATCCACATTCGTCCTTGGAACAACGCATCTGTTTGTGCTGCTACAACTGTCTGTAATTCAAATGCTGCTGCAGGATTTGTCAAAGCCTGCTGTGCTAATACATCTGTTGCTTGATTAATAATAGCGACATATCCATCCCCAACTTCACGATTAGTAGGATCATTATGTGCTGCAGTTAAAATAGTAGTTAGAAATTTTCCCCAGGGATTATTTCCATTTATTCCTTCCATACTATTTATGGAAAGATCTAAGATTGGAGCTTGTTGACGACCCTCATTGGTCAAAAGTTGCTTTTTGTAATGTTCCATAAAAAAAGGTCTAGCATATGCTTGTAAAGTATTTTGTCTCCAATAGTTTTTGATCAGATGTGCTGCTGTACCATTTCCATTATAGTTATTTCCTGCTTCTTGATTATAAAGATTATCTGTATGCCTTTTAGTTTCCATGGCATTATTAAATTTGGGATCAGTTGTAAACGCACATTGAACGTCTTGGCTCATGGGGAAGGCGAGAGCAAGTGCAGTGTAGGGAGCCATTTTGTTTGATTTAGTTGCTATGTCTCTTATAGATGTATTTATTTTCTCAACCAACTGTTTTTTATGATGTGTAAGGCGAGTTCCTTCACCTTCTGTTTCAATAAGTGCAATATTAGTCATAATTTTTTTTATAGCTGCAAGTCGAGGATTTCCTATTTCCTTTATTAAGGATGGAAGATGTTGAATTTGTTCTGGTCCAATAAGAGGAAGATGGCTTGCAGGTAATTCGCCTTTTTGACTATATACATTTAAATTTCTTTCTATTTCCAGTGCTCTGCCCATGATGAGGATTTGCCATAATGGTTTTAATTGACTATTCTCATCTAAAATCATCTCATTTATAAATTTTTTTCTATCCTTTGGTTCCAAATGTGATAGGGACTTTTTACCTTGAATAACAGGGTCCTGCTGAAGGTATGGAGGTAATTGATAAATTGATGCAGCCGCACGATCAAGTGTCTGTAACTCTTGCTTTCCTATAGATTTATTTAAAATTCTTCGAGATTGTAAATCATACAAAGATGGTAGTAGAGGCATCATGGTAGCATGTTCTTGAATAAGAGCAGGAAGAACTTCCATTTTTCTTCCATGCAGAGTGTTCACAGCATGCCAGTGCTTTATGCCTGTAGCAATTACCCCTAAAGCGCCAGCGGCAGCTAAAGCACTACCTGATTCTGGATAAGAAGAAGAGGTGAGACTGCCAGTAAGCATAACAGAACCACTAGCTATACCCGATTTTATAAACATATCTATAAGTTGATCTTTACCCATTCCCTCAATACTGTGTAATCCTTCTCCTCTCAGTACATCAAACAATATGTTAGGACTTACCCCTTGCTCCTCAAATATTTTGCGGAGTGAGGTAACACTTTGTGCTGTAGCTAAAGACCTTACTTCTCCAATTTGGCTTAGATCGGCTGACTGTCCAATAGTATAGCGATTATAACGTTTAGTAATCGGTGTTACCACAGCCACAGGATATATAGCTTGTAGTATTTCCTCAGTTACTTCGGGAGTGTTTGCAAATATTGAAATTCCCGCGGCAGTAATCCCCATATTAAGAGCTTTTCCAGCAGGACTGTTCATAAGCGCAATAACTGTATCTAACTGTCTAGATTCGGGTCCTTCAAAAAACTCTAAAGCTCTTTCTTTTATACGACCTACCCCTCCATAATATGGATCGCCAGAGAATAACTGTGCTGTGATTTCGGGAAGTCGACTCATAAGGGTATATTATATCACAAAAGCATCGTATAACAATATGCTATAAGATAGTTTTTATGTGTTAGAAGCTATTGAAAAAATATAGTATAATGTGCTTCATGATACGCACCCGTATAGCACCTTCGCCAACAGGACAAGATATACATATAGGTAATCTATATACGGCTTATATCAACTGGGCATTTGCTAAAAAAAATAATGGTAAATTTATCATCCGCATTGAGGATACAGATCGCACTCGCTATGTAGAAGGAGCGGAAGAGAAAATACTTTCAACATTACAGGCTTATGGCCTTACTCATGATGAAAGTGTAGATATCGGTGGTGCATTTGCCCCTTATAGACAATCTGAAAGATTGCCTATTTACAAAAAATATGCAAATCAACTGATTGAGTCCGGACATGCCTACTATTGTATTTGTTCACCAGAAAGACTTTCAGAAGTACGCAAGCAAATGACAGATAAAAAACAGATTCCTCGTTATGACAAGTACTGCCTAGATAAGCAAAATGAAGTAAAAAAGAAAATAGAAGCAGGGGAGAAGTGGGTCGTACGTTTAAATGTACCTGAAAATACTGATGTTATCTTTGAAGATATCATTCGTGGGGAAATAAAGATTAATACGAGTAATATTGATGATCAGGTACTCCTGAAATCTGACGGATTCCCGACGTATCATATGGCTGTGGTCATAGATGATCATCTTATGGAAATAAGCCATATCATCCGGGCAGAAGAATGGATATCCTCAACTCCCAAGCATGTTCTCTTATACCAAGCATTCGGATGGGATTTACCTCTGTTTGCTCATCTACCAATCCTTCGAAATCCAGATAAATCTAAACTCTCAAAGCGTAAAAATCCAGTGTGGGCCTCATGGTACTTGGAGCAGGGATATTTACCTGAGGCGATTCTCAACTATTTAGCTTTGATGGGCTGGTCACATCCAGATGAAAAAGATATCTTTGATAAAGAAGAATTTATAAGCGTATTTAGTCTTGAGAGAGTGTCTCCTGTCGGACCTGCTTTTGACCCTAAAAAGCTCGAGTGGGTAAATGGACAGTACATCATGAAGCTCTCAGATGATGAACTGGCTGCAAAATTACAAACTTTTTATCATGAGAAACAGTTATCGGAAACTATTGTCAGGAAATCAGCACCTCTTGTTAAGGAGAGAATTAAAATACTGTCTGATTACTGGCCTTTGTCATCTTTCCTTTTCGAAAAGCCTCAACAATACGAAGTAGATTTGTCACAAGATAGGGAAAAATTAAATGTAGTTATAAGTGTTTTAGAAGAGGTAAAAGACTGGGAAGCCACTCATTTGGGAGAAGCATTGCTTCAGGTAGCAAAAGACAATAATATACCAAATAGTAAATTTTTTATGATGCTTCGTGTTGCGATATCGGGTAAAAAAATTTCTCCACCCTTAAATGAATCAATGGAAATTTTAGGAAAAGAGGAATGTGTCTCTAGAATAAAGATGATTATAGGTTAAGCTATTCTTTGTTGTTGCAGTTTTTCTAATTCTTTAAGCCTTGCAACCTGAGGTTTTGTAGGCCGTATAAATGGTCGCACCGATTTGACCAGACTAAAGGCATCTTCGTAGAGCAATCCTGTACTCATGAGATAAGCTATGGCCATACTAGGTCCACGACCTTCACCTAAATGGCAATGTACATATACTTTGCCACCGGCATCAAGTTCTTTTTGAATAAACAAAATACCTTTTTGTAAATTTTCTAAAGAAGGAGCACTGAGATCCCTGGTTGATAGATGTAACTTTTTTATACCTTCAAATCCTTCTAATTCTTTAATAGAGCGTTCTCTCATGCTTACAATCCCTGTAATCCCAATATTTTGTATATTTTTTAAAGCGTGTGAATAGTATTGTCCGCCTAGATAAAGTTGAGGTGTAATTTCACTGTATTTCAATAAAGGTAAGCCAGTATAGCGTCTATAAATATGATCACAGGCACGAAGAAAGTGAACTTTAAAAACTTGAATGAGGCTTGTAATTTTATACATATGCTGTGGGTACTAATACATGTAGTTTATCAGATGCAATGCTGAATTTTAGTTTTTTAGCTACTATTACATCATCATCACACGTAATTTGATGATATGGTTCTCCTTGTAAAACAGTGATCCTTTTACCATGCCATTGAGTAAGTGTTTGAGTTCGTGGATCGAGGGCATTTTTAATGAGAAATACATTTAGTATACCGTCAGTCACCGAAATATCTGGTGTTACAGAAAATCCAGGAAAACCAACATTACCACTATTTGCGACAACGAGCGAATAGCCTGTATCTTCTATAAAGGTATTATCAACAGAAATACTATATGTAGTAGGCTGTATTTGACTTAAATTTTGAATAGCTGTAATTGGATATGCAAGTTGACCAACAGTTTTTTTTAAATTTGAATCAGCCTGGATTACCATATCAGCCATAAGACCTATACTTACTCGCAAGAAAAAAGGTATGTTGTTGCAAAGGCCTACATCTATTTTTTGTATATATTTTTTCTTCTGGAGGAGTACATCAATTGCTTGTTCTATATTTGTTGGTATCTTTAATTCTTTTGCAAGGATATTTGCTGTACCACCAGGTAGAATGACAAGAGGCATGGACGTTGTATATAGTATTTTTGCGGCTTCTATGATACTCCCATCCCCCCCATATACTGCTACAGCGTCAACTTTTTTATCAAGAGCTTCTAATGTCAATTCTTTTATACCTTGATTTTGTTGAGCGACTGTAATGTGAGATTTTATCGGGGAGTCTTTCAGTTTGCGAGATAGTACGGATAGTATTGGATAATCGGCTCCAGCGCTAGGGTTTATGATGATATATATGTTTTTCACAGTATAGGTATTGTAGTCTGAACATTGTAAGAATGTGGTAAAGATATTATTTTTTACCAGTTAGTAATTTTCTATTGGTTTCACGAACAGCGATTGCCGGCAGGGATTTGTTATTTTTTGATACGTATTCAGCTATTTGTATGTTAAATTTTTTGGTACATTCACGTAAAGCCCAGGAAATAGCTTTCGTAATTAGAATGTCTTTTTCCTGTTTGAGAATTTCTATATTTTGTATGGCGAGATTATAAACTCGAATATCGGTGGTTTGACGAAGAGGTTTGCAAAGGAGGACGAGACTTGCTCTTCGATGATTGATATTGGCATGTTTGGCAAAGCGGGTTAGACCTTTGTTCCAAAGATTCCAGTTTTCTATTAATATATTCTCGTTTAGTCTGTTTTGACAAAGTGTATCTATCTCACACCAGCCTTCAAGGCTATAGAGCCATGTTTGTATATGATCAGGAGTAATTAATGATGCACTATGTTTATAGGAGTTTAATAAAAATGATCCAATTGTTTTTTCCTCAAAACTAATACCTCTCATGAGATGGGTAACTACTTGTATCATATCTTCAAAACGTAAGTCTGGGTGTTTAAGAAAAAAAGATTTTGCGATATCTGTCTTGGCTTTTGTAGATAATCCTACATATGGATGTTTTGTTCCCATATAGCGCTCAGGATTAAAACCCTTTAGTGGTTTTGTTGGAGCATTTTTTATAGATTCACGTATCTCTTCTGCAAGATCGCACATAATTATATTATATATAATAGGACCATATGGAATCTTGTTTACCATCTGCTTTTATAGAAAAAATACAAATATTCTTTGGTGATAAGGCGAGTTCTATACTGGAATCTTTTGGAAAAAAAAGGAGTATCAATGTACGCGTAAATATACTTCGCGCGTCTATAAAGGAGATTGAAGACTTTTTTAAAAAGAACAACATCATTTATATTGTTATCTCAGCTGTACCTTTGGCATTTGTGTTGCCCAACATAACCACCAGAGATGTTACAGACTTAGAAATATATAAAGAAGGAAAAATATATATACAGTCGCTCTCAAGTATGTTACCTGTCTTGGTGTTAGATCCTCAACCAGGAGATCATATCCTTGATATGGCGGCGGCACCGGGTAGCAAAACTTCACAGATTGCGGCTTACACAGCAAATGGAGCAGAAATCGTCGCAAACGATATAGATAGAGGACGATTATATAAACTAAAGGCTATTATGGCACAACAAGGTTGTGAACACATTACCGTTACAAGTATCCCAGGCCAAACTATTTGGCAACAATATCCCGAATATTTTGATAAAGTACTACTTGACGCTCCATGTAGTATGGAAGGTCGATTTGATTGCCAAGATAAAAAGAGCTATAAACATTGGTCAACTAAAAAAGTCAAAAATCTTGCTCGGCTTCAACAATGGCTTTTACGATCAGCGCTAAGCAGTACGAAAGTAGGTGGTACTATAGTGTATTCAACTTGTACCATTTCACCGGAAGAAAATGAAGGTGCGGTGAACTGGTTGCTGGAAAAGGAAAAAAATGCAGTAATAGTCGAAGATATAGCATTATCCGATTTGCCTATGCATAATGGTTTTACTACATGTGGAAATACTCACTATTTGCCTCAACTTATTAAAACTAAAAGAATAATACCCACAGAATATTATGAAGGATTTTATGTGGCAAAGTTGAAAAAAATACAATCGACTGTCAAAAGACTCTCATAATTTATTGCATATATTTTTTGTAAAATTCAACAGTTCTTTGCATTGCCTGATTAAAACTATTTCCTGAAATATTGTGGCCACCAGTTTCATACTCATAAAGTTCGTGAGGTACTGTTGTCTGATCAAGTAAAGCAGCAAGATCACGACTATATCCAATATTTACGACATCGTCATCTTTTGCGTGATGAATTTGTATAGCTCCTTTAAGATCCTTTACATAATTCACAGGTGCAAATTGTTGCCAGAAGATACTATCTGCATTCGGTTCTCCTACCTTGTCAATCATCCGCTGGCGTTGTTGTCGGGGTTGTGAGCTTGGACTTGGCGGGACATAGCTATAATCTGTAATGCGATATTTTTGTAAATCTGTATATGAATACACAGCACCAGCCCATATGACCGAAGCAGGTATCTCCGGTCTTATTGCAACAGTACGCATCACTATGTTGCCTGCCATGCTGTGCCCCCATAAGCCTATTTTTTTTCCGTTTATAAAATCAGCATTTTGTAAGGCGTTATATGCTGCCAGTGTATCTTTTACATAATCTGCTGAGTAATATCCACCTCCTGCTTCACCTTCTGAGTAGGCATGTCCACGTAAATCTATTTTAAAAACAACAAATTGATTGCGTGCAAGGTAATCAACATAGTCGGTGTATTTTTCAAATGGATTATATTGTCGGGGCGGGATATATCCATGAATAAATATTATGGCCGGCCATCCGTCTTGTGGAGGTGTCCCTTGTGGTACTGTTAACAGGCCATTTACTTTAAGGCCCTCTGATGAGTAACTTGTGAGGTATGTGGTATACGATGTATTTTGAGTAGCCATTTCGAGGCTGCTGAGTTGTGTCGCAAAATTTTGAGCGCGTAAATAGGGGATAGTGAGTTCTTGATAGGGAAAGAGAGTGGGACTTATTCTTAAAACTGTTTTTACATTTTTAGATATGGATTTTAGAGAAGAAGATGTTTCTTTTTTTGTTATAAAGAAAAAAAACATATATGCTACTGGGACCAGTAATAGTAGTAATAAATATTTTTTTTGAAACATAATTTATTACAGTATAAACTATGATTTTTTCCATAATGTAAGGAGTTTATAGAATACTTACTCTATTTTTTTTGTATACTAAACGAATATGACGGTAACACAGATACGACCGGATTTTGATTATCTCAAACAAAAGTGGAATGAACGTCACACAGAAATTATAGAGACATTTCATGAAAAGCATAAAGAATCTCTGGATTGGCTCAGTTTTAATTCAAAACAATTCATGCTTGGTTCTATGGCTGGTTTAGTTATGTTATCACATCCTGCTGTATCTCCTATTTACGCAGAACGATTGCTTCCAGCGCCTACTAAGAATTCAACGGATACCGCACAGGTTGCTCAACATAATCCAAGAACACAAGCAAACCTCATATCAGATTTGGCGCCATTATTGCCCTCCGCAGTACAATCGCTTTCCACAGAACAGGAAATGCAGATAGCACAAAAATTGTCAGATTATTTTCAAATGTCTGTTAGTCCGATTTTACAAGGAAAACGTCTCAATAGAAGCTATGGTATTATAGGTGCCGAACAACATTTGATGCGCTATCCTGGGGATACAATGGAAACGCATTTTACTTCAGAAGAAGATAAACGATATTGGTCTTCAGGCATGGCTCCAGGGAGAGGAGCCTGGGGGTATTTTGCAGATTCTGCTGATACTATGTCGCCAAAAGATATTGAGAGAGAGAAATATTATATTGCTGTGCAGTCTTTTTTAGCCCCAGGGTGGAATGAAAATGTAAATGAATTATATGCTTTTTTTAAATATCGAAAAATGCTCGTGGTAAACCCAGAGAATGGTAAAGCTATAGTAGTCGTAATAGGCGATGCAGGCCCTGCCGAGTGGACCGGTAAACATCTTGGTGGTTCTCCGGAAGTTATGATGCACCTTGAACGACAGGATGGAGGAGCTCGGGGGCCAGTGTTATATTATTTCATTGATGATCCCGAAGACAAGATACCTCTGGGTCCAGTTATGCCTCATAATTAAAGATGAGGCACAAAGCATCGTAAAAACTACAGAGTTTTTTCTAGACGATGCGTAGTATACAATAATAATATGAAACCACATTTTTATAGTCATGTTATAGAAATAGATTCTATACATAATTCTTTAGATGAATTAGGTCTGGAGACCCAGGAAAAACATGAGCTCATTATTATAGTTGAGTCGAGTATCCATCATGTCGTTATGGATACTGTGCTGTCAGAACTATCTGAAAGAGATAAAAAACTCTTTTTAGGACATGTAGTTTCAAAGGAGCATGAAAAAATATGGGATTTAATAAGTATGAAGATTGAAAATGTAGAAAGTAAAATTAAGCATGCGGTTGAAAATTTTAAACAGAAACTGCATGAGGATATAAAGGAAACCACGAAAAAATCAAAAAGTGTATAATGTACTCCTATGGCTGGTGATAAATACGCTGCAATATGGGTCTCGCATTCTTCTATCAATGATTTTTTGAAGTGTCCTCGGACATATTATTTAAAGAATATTTATAGAAGCCCGAAAACAAATCATAAAATAAAAATCATGTCTCCTCCTTTGGCTCTGGGACAAGCTGTCCATGAAGTAATTGACGCTCTTTCAGTATTACCTGTAGAAAAAAGATTTAGTGAAATGCTCATGGATCGATTTGAACGAGCATGGGAAAAAGTGCACGGTAAACAAGGTGGATTTAGTAGCGATGATTCAGAAGCCCAGTATAAGGCTCAAGGTCGTGAGATGATAGCTAGAGTGAATAAACATCCAGGTCCAATTGCTAAAAAGGCTGTCAAAATTAAAGCGGAATTGCCACATTCGTGGTTATCGGAAGAAGATAATATTATACTTTGTGGTAGAGTAGATTGGTTGGAGTATATCCCAGAAACAGACTGTATTCATATCATAGATTTTAAAACGAGTAAAAATGATGAGGATGTGGATTCATTACAACTTCCTATTTATTATATTCTGGTTAGCAACAGCCAGCACAGAAAGGTTAGTAACATAAGCTATTGGTATTTAGAGCGCAACGATGAACCAACCGAAATGCCACTCCCCGACGTCGTAGAATCAAAAGATCGTATACTAGAAGTTGCTCGTCAGATAAAGCTGGCACGGCAACTGGATCGATTTAAATGTCCTCATGACGGCTGTAAGTACTGTAAGCCTTTTGAAGCTGTAGTTGAAGGTAAGGCTGAGTTTGTATATGTTGACGGCTATAATACAGATGTCTATATTTTAGATACCACATCTGAAAATTTGGAAGATATGAGTGAAATACTCTGATTATGAAGATTATATTAGGTTCGCAATCAAAAGGTAGAGCACAAGTGCTTATCCAAGCAGGCTATAAATTTAATATAATGCATGCGTCTATTGATGAAAAAGCGATACGTTCTGAAAATTTTCAGGAAATGACTCTTCTCATTGCTCAAGCAAAGGCTCAGGTGTTACTACCTCAAATATCAGAGCCAGCATTGCTGATCACCGCAGACCATGTTATGGTTTGGAATGGAGAGCTGCGTGAGAAACCACAATCCATAGAAGAAGCAAAGAGATTTTTAGAAACATATTCCAATAATTTTGCTGTATCAATTTCATCTGTTGTGGTTACAAATACACAAACACTTATACAAAAATCTGGTACCGATATATCTAAAGTTTTTTTTAAAGAAATACCTACACAGGTCATAACTTCAATTTTGCAAGAAGATGATATCTTGTCAATGTCGGGAGCCTTAAATATAGATGATGTTAAGATTGCACCTTACATTGATAGAATAGAGGGAGACAGAGACAGCGTGATAGGTTTGCCATTGAAATTGTTTGAGAAGTTATTGGTAGAATTACAAAATTAAATACTTGTCCATCCTCCATCTACAATAAGTGTCTGCCCCGTCATAAAACTCGATGCATCTGATGCAAGGTACACAAGCGCGCCATCGAGTTCACCTTCTCTTCCAATTCTTTTCATAGGAGAAAATGTTTGTATAAACTGATTAAATTCTTCAGTCTCCAAGTCATCAGAAGTCATTTCTGTTTTAAAAAATCCAGGCGCAATACTATTGACGGTAATATTATATTTAGCCCATTCTATCGCTAAAGCTTTGGTTAAACCTATGACTCCATGTTTTGAAGCATGATAATTGGCAAGAGGGTACATAGTATTCGCTACAAAACCATACATAGAGCTAATATTTACAATTTTGCCATATTTTTTTTCAATCATATGTCTGCCTACTGTGCTAGACATCATAAAAACACTGCGAAGATTTACATCAAGCACCTTATCCCATTCCTGCATAGTCAACTGTTCGCTTGGGGCCGTATTGACGGCTCCTGCATTATTGACTAAAATATCTATCTTGCCACATTTTTTTATAATAGCATCTATTGCTTCATTCACTAAATTTTCATTAGTTACATCACAACATATAGCTATACATACGGAACCTTTTTTTTCTAGATTCTGTTTGACAGAGCGCAGCTTATCTTCACTTCTTGCTAAGATTGCAACAGATGCTCCTTGCTTTGCTAAAGCCTGAGCAAACTGTATACCCAATCCACTAGAGGCCCCAGTGATAACTGCAACTTTTCCTGTAAGATCAAACATATTCAAATAGTATAACGATTTGTTATGAAAACTGTGAGAGACTTAATGTTTTGAATATGTACCAAATGGATATGAAATTTTGTCTGCTAAATTGTATGCTCCAAATATAAAACAAAAAGATAACAAGATATAGGTAGTAAGTGTTTGCCATATTCCGTATTTTTCAAATCGTCGAGGGGAAACATGTATTTTTGTTGAAAGAATTCTGAACTTACCAAAATGAGCTGCTTTGCGAATAAAATAGATATCATCATAGGTGTAGTCTTCTTTAAAGCCATCTGTATGCCTAAGAATTTTTTTTGTTGCAACAATACAAGATCCGGCACCTGATGGCAGAACCCATTGTGCCAGATAAAACAGTCCATTAAAAAACTGGTATATTTTTTTTATTCGCCTATCTTTAGTAATTGGGTCGTAAATGGGACAGGCTATATCAAGTTCTTTTTCAGTAAAATCATTCAAACTGTCTTTAATAAAAGTCGGTGAGCAACGGGTATCTGCGTCTAAAAAAACAACAATATCACTCACTGATTTTTGCCAGCCCGTATTCCTTTGTTGTCCTATATTAGGTTTTTTATTATATAAACAAATATTCTGTATTAATTTAATTATTTTTCTAGTGTTATCGGTAGAACCTCCATCTACAATGATTATTTCTTTGGGTTGAAATGTTTGTTTTTGCAAATCAGTGATAAGATTTTGAATATTTACTTCTTCATTAAGAGTAGGTATTACCACACTATATTCAGGAATTGTAGGCATACAGATATAATAAAAAACCTAATAAGCTTGTTATATAGGGAAAGCGCCAATACATTTGTATAAGCGAAATTCTGTTCGTTAAGACGAGTATGGCACAGATAGGATATACAAAGGCTAAAAAGAGAAGTGGAGAAATAATTACACTTAGGATGGCCATGCAAAGCCATAAAATCAAGCAAAGGTACAAGCTTTTATTTGTGCCTAACAGTACCGCAGTCGTTTGGATACCGGCTTCTTTATCATATTTTATATCCGGAATTGCCGAATATAGATGCATAGCTGCGGTCCATAGCAAAATTATGAGTATTACAATGAGAGGTGGAAAGTGGGATTGTAGTTGTGTAACTCCAATAAGTGCAGGAATACCATAAAGTATATTAGTTATAGAGTCGAAGAAGGGGCGGCTTTTAAATCGGAATGGAGGGGCACTATAGTAATAAGATAGCAATAAAAAAATAATAGTTAAAAAATTGCTGATAGCGTCTTGTAAAAAAAAGAGTGGTATAGTAAGCAATAAGGAAATTAAGACACTACGTTGATACAATATTAAAGTAGTATTTTGCGTAGCTTGTTCTTTAGAATTCTTTTTAGGATTGATCTTATCGGTCTCCATGTCATTTATATCATTCACTCCATATAAAAATATATTAGCGGGAATCAAGAAAAAAAGGAGAGAATACAAAAAGACAGCATTTAGAAATGGTTCTCCGTGCTCGTATGCAAAAGTATAACCCAACAAGTATGGACCAGCCAAGTATATCCAAAATCTTGGACGAGACAATTTGAATATAAGATTTGTTATTCTCATTTATTTCGTATTAAGTTGTATTTCACTAAATCCTGTAATATCTCTGTGGAAAGTCCCGCTTGTGCAAGAGCAGTTAAAGTTTCATGTATTCGATCAAGCCTTTTTTCAATTTCACGATTTATGAGAGTACGACCATGATAGCGCTCTACGCTTTCACGTACAAAGCGAAGTTCATCGGTAGAAATGGTACTTTTGCCAAAAATGGAAAGTAATTGCTGTTTATCTTTGCCAATAGCATTTTTAAACGTATACCATCGCAACAAGGTTTTTTTATTTTCACGAATATCTGAACCGATTTGTTTGCCAATATCCTGTTCATTACCAAAAATACCCAAGTCATCATCCTTTAGTTGAAAAATAATACCCACATCTTCCCCGAACTGTTTGAGTAGAGATATGTCTTGTTTTACTCCAAATAATGATCCCAATATGAGAGGTACAGAAAAAGAATAGTGTGCTGTTTTATATAGGTACTTTTTGTATATTTCAACTTCGTTAGGTTCGGTTGCAGTCATGCCATGTGCTGTATCTGCCATTTGTGCAGGTCCCACAAGTTGAAATTCTTCGCTTGTAATCTGGACAATACTTCGCAATATAGCATTGTCAACTATGTACTTAGTCAATATTTCAAATCCCAGGAAAAAACATATGTCTCCCACACAAAGACCCATTGACTGACCATATAATAGAGGGTTTTTGGCCTTATATTGTTCTCCTTCCTTCATGTATTGATAAAACACAGATTCTTTATTCCGTCTTTTGAAATCATTATCCATGATATCATCATGTATAAGCAACCCTGTATGAAATATCTCAATAGCAGAAGCTGTGGCAAAAACTTCTTCATCTATGGTCTTTCCATGGATTTCAGCACCAAGTAGAACCAGCATGCCGCGTATCATTTTGCCATCTGTGACGCAATCTTTCACTTTTTGTAGTGCATTTTTTGCCTCGTGCATTGGAGAAGTCGCGATCTTGGCGTCCATACACGTATTTATGAATGATTCAAGTTGTGCTCGGTGTTGAGATATAAATTCAATAAAGGTCATATAGTAAGTGAATGTTTAATAATAGTCGCAAAAATACGGAGTTTAGACGGTTTTAATTTTTTCTCAAACACAATGAGAGGGTTCTTATAAATTTCTTTTGCTGTCCAATAATACATTTGTGCTGCTGTCTGAATAGGAATTAAATATTTTTTAGGAATATATTTATATCCTTTTTCAGCTTCTTTTTGAATACTGAAATATCTTTCGATTTCATAACGTATAAGTAAAATGAATTTTTCATTTTCTTGTTCATTTGTCGGTTGAATAGTTTGGAGTTTAAATTTTCGCAAATCCTCTTGTGGTATATACGTTCTCCCTAGATCAATATCTTCCTTAATATCTCGTATAAAATTAATAAGTTGCATAGCCTTACCTTGCAGTCCAGCATATTCAAATGATTCTTTTGGTAAGTCCATGATTGCAGCCATCATATACCCTATGACATTTGCGGAGCCATATATATATTCTTCTAGCTCTTTATATGATTCGTAGGTAGTTTTATGTATATCAAGTTCCATAGAATGGAGGAAAGATATGTACCAATCTTTCTGAAAATTATTATCTTTTGCAAGCTTTAGGAACGCATCAATAATTTCGTTATTGGTCATGCCATTGACTGTTTGTTCTTTATACTGAAAAAATGAGTGCATATCTACAGGCACCGTATCCACAAAATCATCTATTGTCCGTACATATGCATAGAGGTTAGTAACTTTATCTCGTATATCAGGAGGGAAAAAAATACTCGAAAAATAATATGTTTTACTTCCTTTTTTGAAAATAGTAGTTGCTTTATTGGTCATTGCAAATGCGTTGAACTACTAACTCGGCGGATATCAAACACATAGGCATACCTATCCCGGGGTTTGTATATTGTCCCACATAATACATATTCTTTACCTTGCTACTTTTTTGTTTGGGTCGTAACATCATGCTTTGTGTAACGCTTTGTGATAGGCCAATAGCCGTGCCTTTATAAGCATTAAACGTATCCTCAAAATCTGATACGGTAAAAATATGTTGTAATACAATGTTTTTTTCAATAGATTCTTTTGTATATCGTTCTAATTTCCGTATTAAGTGGCTGGCATATTGTTCTTTTTCCTCTTTAGATATATTTATTCCTGCCGGTATAGCAGCGGTAATAAACAAATTTTCATGACCTTTAGGCGCAACTTGGGGATCGGTTTTTGAAGAACATGAGAAATAAATAAGTGGATCGTAAGGTAAGGATCTACCTTGAGCAATAGTCTCAAAATGACCACTCCAATCCAGAGGAAAATAATAATTATGATGAAGTAGAGACTTGAAAGTTCCTTTTGTTCCTAAATATACAATAAAAGCCGAGGGCGCAATATTTTTTTTAGCCCAGTACGATTCGGGGTAGGTCTGCCATTCCTTTTCAAGAAGTTTAGTCTCAGTATATGGATAATCGGCGTTAGAGATTACTAGATCGCATGTGAATTTTTGATTACCCACCCACACCTGTTTAGCATTATTCTTTGACACTTCTACTTTACTTACATCCATGTTTGTTAGGATTTGTACGTTATGTTCTTTACATAGCGTTACTAGTGCTTGTATAAAGCTGTTGATCCCGCCAATAGGATACTCTACGCCAATAGCTAAATCCAAATGAGTAAAGAGAGACATAAATCCTCGGGACTCTTTTGGATTCAGTCCAATAAATAATCCCTGATGCAGCAGTATCTGTTGTAATTTGTGATTGGTTACATATTGTTTTGTAAGCGATTCAAGGCTCTGAAATACTTTAAGAGTGCTTAGCTTTTTGCGTATTTCTGGATTTAAAAATGTTTTAAATGAATCTAGATCTTGATATAGTACGCAATCTCTCACCGTTTCATACTCATGTTTGCTTAATAGTAAATATTCTAGTATCTTTTTTGAAATACCAGGCTCCAGCGATTCGAAGGTAGCAAGATTTTTTTTTAAATCCCGCATGATGGTAATTATTGTTTCATCGGCAAAGAAAATTCGATATTGTGGATCTAATTTTTTGAGTGTGTAATAATCTGCGGGAGATTTATTAAACAGAGAAAAAAAAGCTTTAAAAACCTCTGGCATGTGATACCAGGATGGTCCCATGTCAAATCTGAATCCATTCTGTTCATAGATCATAGCTCTACCTCCTACACAGTGATTTTTTTCAAGTATAGTAACGTTATAACCTTTTTTACCAAGTAGAGCAGCCGCAGCCAAACCTCCAATACCAGCGCCAATGATAATAATATTTTTTTGATTAGTCATAATCTTCAAGTATTCTCTCCGTAACTAGTTGTCCACTGGTTACACATGTAGGTAGGCCAGGACCTGGGATAGTTGAACCACCGACATGATATAGATTGGTAAACTCCCGAGCTTTATTGGGCATTCTAAAATTATTAATCTGAAATATATCAAGGGAAAAACCGAGAATTATATTTTCCCATAAGTTAAACTCTTTTCCCCAACGAGCTGGGCTATATATCTCTTCAACCTCAATAAGATCTCGAATTGGGATATTGTCTCTTTGTTCTATACAGTCATAAATAAGATTTTTAAAAGTCGATTCATATTCTATCCAGTTAAAATTTGGGTCATATCCACATACGGGGACAAGAATAAAAGCAGTCGCTTTACCTTCAGGCGCCATGTTTTGATCTGTAATCGAGGGTTGCATAATATAGTAGCACAAATTTTTTTTATTGAATTTAGTTGCAGAATTTGGCTCTAAAATGAGATTATAAAAATCATACCATTGTTCCGCTACCATAAAGGTATGATGGTTGATATTTGGTATTGCTTTGCGAAGACCTAAATTGATAGTGAAGTAACTGTTTGTGTGATTCATTTTTCTTAAGTGTGAATCTGTATAGATTGTATTCTTCTCAGCTGGCATGATATGTGTGTAAAAAAATGCAGCGTCAATATTATTGACTATAATGTCACAATTTTTGACGCCATTGGTTGTTATTACTCCCGTAATCTTTTTATTTGTATACACTAACTCTTTTACTTCGGTATTAAATTCAAAGGTCACACCAAGCTCAAGAGCAAGTTTATAAAAACCTTGTACTAAATTGTAGGTGCCTCCATGTATGGCATACATACCATCTGTGATATTGGCCCAAGGAAGGAAAATATATGTTCCTAATGCGGTAGTTGGTCGCATTCCCATAAAAGTAGCCTGGTAGGAAAAAACAGCGCGGAGTTCGGGAGCGGTGAAACACTCGTTTACAATTTGTTCCCAAGTTTTATGGATATAAAGTTTTTTTAGATGAGCAAAAACATTTCGATGTAATAGAAAATCAAAACCAAAAAATTTATGATAATTCCGTTTGGCATACCCAGGCCCTTCATATAAAAGTGAATGAATATCTTTACCCATATTCATAAAACGATCGAATCCGTTTAGGTCTTGAGGAAAGGTTTTTTCAATCTCATCGCGTACATCTGTAAGCCCAGAGTATAAAGTGAATTTTTTATCATTGCTAAAACAGAATGTGGTATTGGTTTGCATTTTTTTCCATTCAAAATAGTCTTTTCTATTTTTGCCAACAGAATGAAAAAAATCTTCATATACTTGAGATAAGGTAATAAAACTAGCACCTCCATCAAAAGTAAAACCGTCTTTTTTTATTTGAATTATTTTACCGCCGGGTTTTTCCTGTTTTTCTAAAACTTTGACGGAAAATCCTCGATATGCAAGCTGAATTGCAGCCGAAAGGCCACCGATACCTGCCCCTAAAATGATAATGTTTTTATCTGTTTTCATAATGATAAAGAACTTTTTTGATAGTTAGTTGCTACAGCTCGCAAAATAAAAGAGCTAATCATATTGATTATTTCGTTTCTTTTTTTGCCTACAGGTATATCTGGATAATATTCTAAAATAAAACCATTTATAGCGTGGGTGATCACTTTTGCATCATGGTCAATGTTTGGGATTTTAAATAGTTTTTGTTTGAGACCTACTTCTAATACTTCTTTTATATGCAAATACCCTTTTTCAGGTATATAACCGCCTGCATTCTTTTCAAAGGTAGGGCGATGTGTCATGAAATACTTCAATACAAAAATAACATCTTGTGCATGCTCAAACTGGAAATCAATACGTTGCAAAAGTAACTTACGTGGATCCGAAACTGATGGTAATTTAGAACGTTCAATACCGAGTTGAGTATTTGTTGTATCAAAAGCTACCTTTAATAATTCATTTTTATTCTTGAAGTAGTAATATAGTACAGAAATACCTATACCACAAGCTTCTGCCAGCTGTCTCATAGAGAAGCTAATGATATTCTGAGCGTACAATTCTTTAGATTTCAAAAGTATGAGTTCCTTTGTATTCATGAATAGAACGTTCGATCTATAGAGTATTTATTAATATAAATCTGTTATGATAAATTGTAATCAATCTATATTATGACATATGAATTTGCAGCGTGTCTATAAAATAAATGGAAAATCGGAAGTAGCTGATAAAGCAGTAGCCTATTGGATGAGCAGAGATCAAAGAGTCGCTCATAACTGGGCCTTGATATACGCTGCAGAAAAAGCTCAACAGTACAACATGCCTTTATATGTTTTTTTTGCATTAACTCCTTCATTTTTAGGAGCTACATGGAGACAGTATGATTTCATGATACGTGGATTACAAGAGGTGGAAGAGCAACTACGTGCTTTAGGGATCGGTTTTGAAATAGTTTTACAAAATCCGGTCGAAGGGATACCCGCTTTAGTAAAAAAATATGACATAGGGAGTTTAGTATGTGATTTTTCTCCTTTACGAATTGGGAGAGAGTGGAGGAAAGTGATCGGGAAAAAGATACCGGTTGCTTTGTACGAAGTAGATGCCCATAATATTGTGCCTTGTCGTGTAGTAACTCAAAAAAAAGAGTATGCTGCTCGGACAATCCGGCCGAAAATTCACGCTCTTCTGGATATTTTTATGGATTCTTTTCCTGATATGACAGTTTATGCAGGTAAAATAGTCTCCAAAATAACGGATTGGGAATATGTCTATCAAAAATTGCCTTGTGATAGAAGTGTGAAGCCCGTGGATTGGCTATCTCCTGGCTCTGAGGCAGCCCATAAGTTGTTAAATGACTTCATTTTACATCGATTAGAAACGTATAATGAT
>CAZPYR010000001.1:51524-60498 GCA_964590815.1 uncultured Gammaproteobacteria bacterium
CCGGCACTCGACGGACAGTCTGGATTATCTCCATATTTGCATTTTGGGCACATTTCAGCACAATATGTTGCACAGGAAATTTTGCGTTCTTCAGTTTCGCAAAGAGCTAAAGATGTTTATTTGGAAGAATTAATAATACGTCGAGAGCTATCTGACAATTATTGCTATTACAACCCTCAATATGATTCGTTTGAAGGATTTCCCCAGTGGGCACAAAAAACGTTAGAAAAGCATATCTTGGATAAGCGTCCATTCCTTTATTCTGATACAGAATTTGAAGAGGCTAGGACACATGATCTTGTATGGAATTTAGCCCAATCCCAAATGGTCACACAGGGCAAAATGCATGGCTATCTCCGTATGTATTGGGCTAAAAAAATATTGGAATGGAGTTCTAATCCCCAAGAAGCGATGCGTATAGCTATATACTTAAATGATAAATATGAGCTTGATGGCAGGGATCCAAACGGGTATGTGGGTATTGCGTGGTCGATAGGGGGAGTTCATGACAGACCATGGTTTGAACGTGAAATTTTTGGTCTAGTGAGGTATATGTCATCTACTAAAATACAACGGATGTTAAAATCTGTTCAGTGAGCGTGGACACCCTCTCCCATTTTTTGTGCATGTATTTGGGTAAGTTTGGCTCCAAATAAGAAAATTATTGCTGAAAAATAAATCCATGCTAAAAAAACCAATAATGACCCTGCTGTTCCATATATAGACCCCAGAACACTTTTACTAAAATAGAAGGTCAACAAATATCTACCAATCGTAAAAAAAACAGCAGTAACAGTGCCACCCACAAGTGCATCAAGCCAACTGATATAAGCCTCAGGTATATATTTGAAAATGCATGTAATAACCGCAATTATAAAGAAAAAGGAAATCATAAAATTTATATTCTGGATGATCCATGGATGATATCCGGTGAGTGTTTGAAAATATCCGCCTGCTAGATTGATGAGAATACTGACAGCAAAAAGTATATAAAGTGAAATACCCGCTATAATAATTGCCAGCAAGGAAAAAAATCTTGTACGAAGTTGGGTCAGAAGGGATGTGGGTTTTATGGAATGAATATTCCAGAGAGTATTTATTGTATTTTGAAGCTGAATAAAAAGTGTAGTAGCAGCAATGATTAAAGTCGCGATAGTAATAGTTTCAAATACAAAATTTGTGGATTCTTTATTACTATTGTTGATGAGCACAGTATTAACTGTAGTAGCAACTTGGGGCCCTGCGGCGGTCTGTACGTTTTTAAGTAATTCATATCGGATTTGTATATCAGATAAAAATATATTTAAGATAGAAATAGTAATAACTATGATTGGAGCTGTAGCAAATAAACCGAAATAGGCAAGAGAAGCAGCCATCTGACTGATATTATATTTTTTGAACTCTCGGAGTGTTTCTAGAAATACTAGATAAATTTGATGCATACCATTGCTAATCAGTATATTTTTTTACTACCGTTTCTAGCTCCTCCATATCAAAAGGTTTGCACAGAAAATAATCAGCTCCGATCCGTTTAGCAATATCTTCTGTATTCCGACTTGCGGAAACGATAATAATAGGTATGTTACTGGTTTCTGGAGTCTGTTTCAACTGTTTTGTAACTTCTTCACCGGATAAATTTGGCATCCATAAATCCAATAGTATTAATTGAGGATTTATTTTTTTAGCATTTAACATTACTTTCTGACTTTCAGTTATAGCAAATACTTTGTAACCTGCATCCGTAAGTATTATAGAAGCTACATCTACAATACCTTCATCATCATCACAGATTAATATAGATTTTTCTGACATACATTTTTATTATAAATTAGATATGTAAAGGGACTGTAAAATAAAACGTTGAACCTTTATTAGGTTTACTTTCTACCCATATAGTACCACCATGACGTTCTACAATTTCATAAGATATATAGAGTCCAATTCCAAGTCCAGAATAATTTTTGGTGGTATTTTTTACCCTAAAAAAACGTTGAAATAAATGTTTCTGGTCTTCTTTTTCTATCCCGATCCCGTGGTCCTGGATGCTGACGAGTGCATGATCATTCTTCTGTTTAAGAGTTATGAGTATTTTGGAGGTAGTTGGCGTGTATTTCATAGCGTTTGAAATTAGATTCATTAATACTTGTTCTATCCGTTCTTTATCAACAAGAACCAGCAGAGAAGTATCACCTTTATAAACTAACGTATGTTTATCGGATAGATGTTGCATTGCCTCCACGACATTGGCAATTATAGGAGATAATTTTACGCTTTCTTTATTCAGTATAAGTTTTCCTGCTTGTATCCGGGATATGTCTAGAAGGCTCGTAATAAGCTGATTTAATTTGTCTGTATAAATATCTGCTTGACGGATATATTGGATCATTTTGGCGGTACCTTCTTGTTGAATGTATTTAGTTAAAAGTTGAATATACCCTTTAATTGTAGTTAAAGGTGTCTTAAGTTCATGACTTGCGATACTTAGAAATTCGTCTTTCAATTTTTCAAGCTGCACACGTTGGGTAATATCAGTATGAGATATTACAGCTCCGCCTTCTTTGTTTTGTAAAGGAGTTGCCTGTAGTAAAAACCACTGCTTTTTTTCATTATCCCCCACAGAAAACTCAATGCGAAATTCGTCCTGCGATTTGGTGAGTACCTGTTTAATTCCAGCTATTGCTTCCGAAATACCTGTATCCTGAGCATGTTCCTTTAATATAGATAAATAATTTTTCCCTTCTTTAATCTGTTCATGTAATTCGATGCCACCATAGTCAAAAGAATGGACGGACCAAGCTTTATTGACGCGAATAATGTGGGCGTTTGCATTGATAACTGCAATTTGTGCGGAAAGTGAATTAAGGACATCAGTGAGTAACTGTTCATTTTTTTTAATCATTTCTTGATTGATTCTGTCTTGTTCATGTTTTTTTGCCTTATGACGTTCAAATGAGTACAAAATGGATCTTTCGAGTAAATGAGTAGTAATTTCGCCTTTCACAAGATAATCTTCAGCTCCTTGTTTTATAGCTTTCATGCCCAACATGTCGTCATCAATACCTGTGAGAAGAATAATGGGTCTATCACACCCGGCTTTTTTTATCTCTTCAATAAGTTCTAGTCCAGTCCGATTCCCTAAGTTAAAATCGATGCAATATATATCATGTACTACTTGTGAAGAGAGATTGATGCCTTCATCAAAATTGGAAACCCAATCTAATTTAATAGACAGTGTCTTTGATTTAGAAAGTGTTTTTTTTAGCAATATATATTCTTCCTCATCATCATCAATAAGGAGAAGCTTAAAGCGTATTGGTTCCGACTGTTTCATATTGTTTTTTTTGGCGGTAGTTGAACTATTTTAAACCAGTATCCTCCGAGGGAAGAAACTACTCTGACTAGCTCTTCAAATTTAATAGGTTTTGTAATAAATGAATTGACTCCCAATTCATATGAACGATAGATATCCTCTTCAGCTTTTGAAGTAGTAAAAATCACAACAGGAATTGATTTTAATTCGTTGTGAGATTTGATCTCACGAAGAGTTTCTCGTCCATCCTTTTTTGGCATATTTAAATCAAGCAGAATAATGCCTGGCAAAGAATATTTTGTTTTGTCACTATATTGACCCCGATGTAATAAATAATCCAGCAATTCCTCTCCATTTTGTACAGCAATTAAAGTATTTAATAAACCACTTTTTTTTAACGCTTTTTGTGTGAGCATGATGTCATCCTGATCATCATCGGCCATGAGAATGACAATGTCATTTGAAGTTTCCATATACTATTTTTTCTGAGAATGAACTGGTAACGATATAAAAAAGGTTGATCCAAAATCTAATGTGCTTTTGGCTGTTATTGTACCACGATGTTGTTCAACTATTTTACGGCATATTGCCAGGCCAATCCCTGTGCCGCTTTTCTCTTGCTTTGAATATAATCGTTCAAAAATTCGAAAAATTTTATCAGCATATTGTTGATCAAATCCCATACCATTATCTTGTACTGCAATAACAATTTGATTTTCTTTAAGAGACTTGGCAGTGACTGTAATGACGGGTTTGCGATCAGGATGCCGGTAATGAATTGCATTCATAAGTAAATTTTGGAACAATTGCTGCATCAAGAGGGGATCAGCCTCAATTTTAGGAAACTCGTCAACATGTATTTTAGTTCGAGTTTCCTTGATATATAAGTCAATATCACTAATAACACTTGCAATCACAGTGTTTAAATCTATATTTTTTAAAATATTTGTTGATCTACTCACTCGTGAATATTCAAGTAAATCATTGATGAGTTTTCTCATTCTGCCTGAGGCGTGCAATATTCGATTTAGATATAATTCACTGTCTCCTTTAAGAACATCTTTACATTCTTCCTGTAATAGGTTGCCAAAAGACTGTATTTTACGGAGCGGTTCTTGCAAATCATGAGATGCTATATAAGCAAATTCTTCTAAATCATTATTGCTTCTTTTTAATTCTAAGTTTAGTTTTTGTAATTTTTCTGATGCTCGTTGTATTTTATTCGTACGAATATCTATCTGCTCCTCTAAGTGGAGCTTATTTCGCAACAAGTTGTATTGTGCTATTTTTAAAGAACCAACAATTTTTATACTTATAAAGGCCTCTGCAATATACGCAAGGACTTGTGTTCCCGTAGCTACTTCACTAATTCTAAAGCTGTTTACTGGCGGTATGAAGAAATAGATTGCCAGTAAAGCTGTAAGAACTAGTGAAAATAAACCTGGATAAAATCCTCCGATATATGTAACAAAAAGGGGAACGAAAATAAATAATAAAAAAGGTTCATCTATACCAATTATGGTCGGATAATAATATTTTAAACTAACCACGAGTGATGTAAGAAGTACCGCAATTACATAATAGAGAATAGTCTTGAAAATTTCGTATTTCATCTTGTCAATTAGTTCTATTTGATAGTTTAGTAAAAGATTGTTAAAGGTATGTATGAATCGTATCGCCTGTAAGAAATGATTAGTTTTGGTTAAGATGTGGTACAATTGGACTTCGGCTTTATGTTATCGAAAACCGTAAGGTGGGGATTAGGTATTGTTAGTATATTACTTATACTCCAATATTATTCCCCGACTGCATTCGCAGACACAATTCTTGAAATACCTAGATCCGATGCAAGACTATTCTGTGCGAACGATCTTTCATCTGTGGCCATGATTCCGTCTAATATAGAATCTTCTCTTAGCCCACTGTCCATTGATAAACCTCAAGCATCTTTAAATGCAGAGTTACTATTCCAATTAATTAATGATTACAGAATACAGCTTGGCCTTTCTGTGTTTCAAAAAGATTCCACAATCTGTGATATTGCAAAACAACGAGGTCCAGAGCTGGATCGGGAAGTAGAGATGGGAACAATTCATGCCGGATTTTATGCAAGAAATTTGCCATATTGGGCTACTGAAAATATGAAGTATGGAGGCAATGAGCAGGAAATGTTGAATTGGTGGCTTAATTCCCCTATACATAGACATGCCATAGAAGGGGATTTTAAGTTTGCCTGTGGGGAATGCTACGGCAAAAGTTGTAACCAAATTTTTACAAGCTATATAGGAAAATAAATAATTTTTTCAATTACAGTTGACGTAACAATCTTCATTTTCTATAGTAAATAGTCTATGGATGATAATCAAACTAAAAATACAAACCCTTCTGAAGAATTAGTTGTAAGTGCCGATACTGAACATAATGTAGAGGTAGAGTCTGTAAAGAAATCCGACGATATTGTGGAAGAAGCCGAAGAGGTAATGGAGATTGCTAATAATACACCATCACAGAATAAAGCTGTTAATATCATTCAGCTTGAGAATATCATCAATGGCTACCTAGGTGATCTTGAGCGATTGCAGCAGGAATTAAAAGAGCAGAGCCAGATGTTTCGAGATGCTTTAGAAAATGATGCTGAATATGCGGCGGTAGTCGGCAAGGCTCGTGAAATAAGTAAAGAAAAAAAGACTATACAAGATAAACTTATACAAGATCCAGCTCTCGCTCTCGTAGACTCAAAAGTAAAGGATATCAAAGGAGAAGTGAAGGAAACTCAGCAAGCTCTCTCTGATTATTTGCAACAATATTACGAACAAAGTGGTTTACGTCAAATAACGGGTACTGATGGTGAAATTAGAGATATCGTAACTACCGTAAAGCTCGTAAAAAAGAAGGATTAATTTCTAAAGCGGACTCCTCGAAAAATGTATGCGATAATACCCACGATGAGTGTGAATATTAATAAATTGGAGAATCCAGGAATTGCTATAATTCCAAAAAAACTAAGTAGCCATAATACCAAAATAAGGCTGGCTAGTCCTCTAAAAGGCCATGGAAAAGCTTGTATAATCCAGAGAATTAATCCAAAAATAAGGATATCATATAAAGATATAGCTCTTCCTAAAAAAATAAATAAAGTCATATCCGTCAGCGCGAATGCAGGAATCTGTAAGTATCCCAGTATAAACAGTATGACAAGTAAAATGAGTATGAGAGAAAGCATAATTTATTATAACAAAGAGCAATAGGTTAGTCTTTCTTCTTACGTTGCTCTTACATCATTTTGTTGACGAAGTACGCGGTATATGTTAGCCTCTATGTATGGGAATTGTCATTTCTATACTCGTAAATGCATTAGCTGTCGCAGTAGCAGCATATCTACTTACGCCGCATGTGCGTCTTGATGGATTCATGAGTGCTCTCATCGTCGCGCTAATTATGGCTTTGATCAATACATTTGTAAAACCTATTATTACGCTGCTAACACTCCCAATTAATCTACTGACACTTGGACTTTTTACATTTATTATTAATGGGGTACTAATCCTCTTTATTAGTGGAGTAGTTGATGGTTTTCAAGTTCAGAATTTTGGTTGGGCTGTCATATTTAGCATCGTCCTTTCTGTCATATCTTCAGTGCTTGGAATAATCATAAAGTAGTATATAATGATATTCCCATGCAAGACTCTATCCTCTGTCCAAACTGCAAAAAACCTATACCTTTAACACAAGCTATAACTCAGCAAATCAGTGAGCAACATGCCATTGAGATGGCTTCACTCAAGAAGAATGCAGAGGAAGAGAGGGAAAAACTTATCGCATATAGCAAAAAACGAATTGAAGAAGAAAAAATAAAAGCTACAAAAGATGTCGAAGATCAGGTTCGAAAGAAGATATCCGCTGAAATGGAAATGAGGCTTAAAGACAGTGCAAATGAAACTGAGGAGCTGAAAAAACAGAATAAATTGTTTCAGGAGCAAATTTTAGATACAAATAAACTTATTCGTCAGCTCAAAACCGAACGAGAGCAACAACAAATTGATTTTGAGAAAAAATTTGCGCAAGAAGAAGAAAAATTAAAGGGAGAAGTCCAAAAAAAGACAGAGGAAGAATATAAATTAAAAATGATGGAAAAGGATAAAAAGATACAGGATGCTATGAAAATGGTGGAGGACTATAAGCGTAAACTAGAGCAAGGTTCTCAACAAATGCAAGGAGAAGTTTTGGAACTAGCTTTGGAAGAAATGCTTAAGAAGGAATTTCCTTTAGATGAAATCCAGCCAGTACCCAAAGGTATAAACGGTGCTGATATTATGCAGATTGTTAAATCTCAAGGAGGTACAAAATGCGGGATGATAATATGGGAAACAAAGCGTACTAAGGCATGGAGCAATCAATGGGTATCAAAACTTAAAGGAGATCAGCGAAGTGTGAATGCAGAACTGGCTGTATTAGTCTCAGAAGTGGTCCCTGATGGCATTAAACATTTTGGTTTAAATGACGGGATATGGGTGTGTAAATTTGATTTTCTTTTGGGTTTGGCGTATGCACTGCGAAGTCAACTAATTGAAGTCACCACAATTAAATCTGTACAAATAGGCCAGCAGGGTAAAATGGAGCATTTGTATAGCTATATTACGAGTACAGAATTTCGTCATAGAGTAGAAGCTATTATTGAGGCTTTTTCCAATATGCAGGACGAAATTGAAAAAGAACGACGCTGGTTTGCTCAAAAATGGTCCCGGGAAGAGAAAAATTTACGACGTGTTATGGATACTACTGTTGGAATGCATGGTGATCTGCAAAGTATAATGGGTAAATCAATAAGTGAACTCAACCAGGTTCCTAAATTAGCGGAGGATTTTACTGAAAAGGATTCAGAAAATAATACTGAAAGCTCGTTATTCTGATACACTTATATAATGCATTCGGTCGCCAAAGCCACTATCATAGTCCCTATCGTGATCATTCTGATTGCTGCTTTTTTGCGTTTTTCTAATTTTACTTCTCAGTCGAATACGACAGCGCGATCAGTAGTAATTTCAGTTACACCTCGTGCTAATACTCCTTTAGTTGAAGATTCGCAAAAAGAACTGGATTCACTACTAAACTCTAAATCGTCGTCGGTATCGGTTGATTTGCACGGTCCATTAGTATGCACTCTGGCAGACATAGATCAAGATGTTAAATTGTTTATACATGCAAAAAATATTTATTTTAAATTAAAAGAAAAAGATTCAGAACAGTATTTTTTAGTGAAAGAAGGATGCGCCTATAAATGGGAAAATGGTCAAAAGGAAGGGATAAAAGTGTGTAATATTGCACAGTATCTTTCACTAGCTGAATCCCTTTCGCGTTTGCCTTTTTTTTCAACAGAAATGATTTTTTCTGTACTGCCTCAATTTGCTAATTCGATGGGTGTTCATATCTCTGATAAAAATATTTCCAGTTTAATAAAATCTTGCCAAAAGCAGATTATCGAACCTACAGTTTTTGATATTCCCCGTAATATTCAATTTATAGAGCAGAAGATAAGCGGTACACCTCAGGAGTTTCTTAAGTAAAAAAAAGGCAAAAAAAATGCCTGGCCACGACCTACTTTCCCCATTCTCCGGTTTGGAGTGAGTATCATCGGCGCTAACCCGTTTCAAGACTCTGTTCGGA
>CAZPYR010000002.1:0-40423 GCA_964590815.1 uncultured Gammaproteobacteria bacterium
AAAGTAGATAAAGTTGTGCATGTGGTAACTGCCGAACAATCTAGTTTTTTTACCACCACTTTCAAGGCAGAAGAACTTATCAAGCCAGAAGAATATGAAGGAAAACAATACCATCTAGTATATGGCTGGGTTGATGTAAAAGGTAACAAAATGTCTTCGCGTAAAGGAAATGTAATTGAAGGTGAATGGCTCCTGGATGAAACAAAAAAAAGTATCAAAGAAGCCTATGCCAGTACTCCCGAAACGGCTGAGACACTCGCAAACGCTGCTGTAAAATACTCTTTTCTAAAAAACGGCTTGCAGAGTGATGTAGAATTTGATTTAAGCCATGCAATCAGTATCCAAGGTGATTCTGGACCCTATTTACTTTACACATATGTGCGCTGCAAATCGGTACTTACCAAACATGGAGCCTCGGTAGATGCGCAACTCAACAACCTTGATACACCATTTAATGCCGCGCTTACTGATGAAGAAGTACGAATGCTTCGATTACTCGTAAAATTCCCAGATATTGTATACGATGCTGCAGAGCATTTTGCACCCAATACTATCTGCGCATATCTGTTTGAAATCGCTCAGTTGTACAACTTGTTTTACCAAAAGCATCAGATACTCAAGATTGAAGACCAGTATATAAAAAAAGTAAGACTCGCAATTACCGATGCAACAGCCCGCGTGCTATACAGAGGTCTCAATCTGCTGGGTATCCAAACTGTTGAGCGAATGTGATGCTATATATTCTTCAACTAGCTTCAAGCGAGGGTCTTGGGTCAGACAACCAAGCTGCAGAAAAAGTCGCTCAAAAGACTGTCTTTCGATGGCTACATCACGTGCGGCTTGAAAATTGAGTTCATTTATCCAACTGATTCGCTGTAGTGTGCGATTGGCAGGCTCAAAGGAACGAGGACTATGTTTGATGACTTGGCCCTGTAACAGCTGCTCTAAAGCTACATCATCTATATCTTGATATGTTATGCCTTGTGAAAGTAATCTTTCATTATCGACAATAAATTCTTCAATAATAACAAGTTTATCTGCATTTCGAATATACTGAGATTTCTTATCGGGAGGTGTTTCAAGCTGACTATGCAAAGCGATAGCATTGAGGCAATCTATCTCGGATAAACCACAGGCAGCAAAAGGAAGATGAGCCCGTGCAATACACTCAGCGGCCATATCGGCATGATCAAAGGACTTGCCATCGCTAAAGGTGTGATATCGTACGGCTTGTGGAAACCTAAACATATCGTGTAGAAATCCTATACTGATAAGCTCTCGAAGATAAGTAGTATCACCTTCACGTACGGCTATATCATAGATTTGCTGCATCACATGCTTGGTATGTGCTATTTTACGGTCAACCATGGGGGACGATACAGCATCTGCTGCATTTCTATATCGTTCAATAAAATCCACACCCCAACTGAGGATAGGCTTCGGCGGGGATATATGTTTGCCATCCATGCTTTCTATATGAAAGAATGCATCAAGGTCATGTGGGTATACGCTTAATTCCGAGGTATCACGATCTTGTACCAGCTTTCTATGAAACCATATGCGTTGCTGCACGTGGGGATCAATATAATCACCTGCTCGCTCGATCATATGCTATCAGTTTGACTTTGTTGGTGTTGGTGACTTAGTTGGTGTGGTCGTAGTTTTGGCTTCACTACTTGCATCATCTGCATCTTCTTTTGTAGTAGTACTCGTGCTTGAGCTTTCAAGGGCATCGCCATTTTCATCTTTACTTCCGATGATAACAACTACATCAGTATCGGCGTCCGCATCTAGCTCCTCGACAGTACCTTTGACCGTATAGTCATTTTCAAGCTCCTTGGTAAGTTCTTCAATCCATGCGTCGCTGACCTCCGCTCCTGCCTGAATGACTGTCTCCTCATAATCATATGCGTCTGCATTGCCTGTGGATGCGACTTTAAAACTAGCATCTTCTAGAAGCTTTTGAGCTCGACCGGCTTCGCCCACGATACCACTTCCATTTAATATTTCAATCTCAAATTCGGCTTTATCTACTTCCTCTGGGGTGGGAGTAGCTGTGGGAGTTTCAGTTGGAGAAATAGATGTTTCTTCAGCCGTGGGCTTAGTCTGACGAGTTTGATAATAATAAAATCCGCCACCGACGAGTACTGCGACGATTACAACAATGCCAATTATTTTCCAGATCATAGGTATATGTATAAATATTTTAATTTAGATACTCCTATTATATAAAATTTGAAGAAAAAAGGAGAGTTACTTACGCAATACTTACATTATGAATACGTTACGTGATAAAGACGAAGCAATAACTTTATATAAAGCCTAGAGCCTACAGTTTACTTAGCTGGAACTACACTCAATATGCATCACCTTCCCCTGCAGCGTCTCGCGGCCATTCCACCGATTGATATCGAGCTGATAGGCCACTTTCGCCTTTTGACCCCGAGAAAGCTGCGTAAAAAGATCGGCCTTCCCAAAAGCCACCATCTCAAGAGAAAAAGAACTCTGTACCGCATCTTTCACTGAAAGTTTCAAATGCGTTTTATCTTTACCCATAAGACTGGCAGAAATGATTTCTACCTCACTCACAAAACTTGGCTGTGGATTGCCAATACCAAATGGACTCAGTGATTCGATCTGTTTGGCAAGACCCATGGAAAGATGAGACACGGAAATGCTCAGGTCTACTTGCAGTTGCCGCTCTAAATCGGAAGCTGTAAGTTTTTGCGCTGCCAATGCCTGTGCCGCCTCTATAAAAGATTCAAGGTTTTCTTTCTTGATAGTAAAACCCGCAGCTCCAGCATGACCTCCAAAATTGATAAAGTAATCTTTTAACTCTTCAAAAAAATGAGTCATATGAAATGCAGGTATAGATCGAGCCGAACCTTTCAGCTGGCCATCACTCTGCGTCATGACAATAACAGGTCGATAATAAGCCTCAAGTAAATTGGAGGCAATAAGACCTATTATCCCCTCATGCCACTCCGATGAATGAAGTATAAGGATAGATGGCAAGTCTGCGGTGGCCTTTTGCTGCTCCACCATCTCTCGCGCCTGAGCCACACTACTTTTTACAAGTCCCTGGCGATCTACATTCATTTTTCCAACTTTACTCGAAAGCTCAAATGCTTTTTGATCGGAGGTCGTACATAGCAAACGAAGAGCATCAAGAGCATGCTCCAGGCGACCCACTGCATTGATACGAGGAGCTATGATAAACCCTATTTCATACGGAGTGATCACCCGCTCAGATATCTTGGCTTCCCGGCACAGATGCCGTATACCCGCACGAGAGACCTGAGGAAATGCCTCAAGACCAAACTTCACCACACTGCGTGAAGGTCCAACCAGGGGCACTAAATCAGCAACAGTGCCAATGGAGGCAAGTGCTAGATAATCGGTACTAAAATATTTTTCAATTTTTTGTAAAGACGGACCTTGTCCCATCTCTACCTTAAACGCATTAAACATTTCTTTTGCAAAAAAATAGCCAACCCCCGAGCCAGATAACAATGGAATATGGAATATCGCTTCAGCCGCTTCAGGAATGCGCTCCTGCTTATGATGATGATCGGTGACAATGACTGGGATACCAATAGATTTTGCATACGCAATTTGATCAACAGCAGTGATGCCATGATCAACACTGATGATGAGGGCCGGATCAAAATCACGCTTCACATTGTCTATACCTTTTTTAGAGAAACCATACCCTTCGTGCTGACGATGAGGCACATAAGGCATGACTTTAAATCCAAGTAAATGAAGAGCTTCCCAGACAATCGACCCACCCGTGATACCATCGGCATCGTAATCGGTATAAACCACCACCGTCTTTCCTTTTTGGCGAATATCTTTGAGAAGAGCTATAGTATGTGCAATCTCTGGGCCATAGCCAAAATCACGCAAGCTCAATGTGAGAGGCGAAACCGGATGTAAAAAAGACTCAATATCAGTAACACCTCTTTGTTTGAGAAGCAAATCGAGAAAAGCTGTATTTGAAATTGGCTGATCGGGTGCAATAACACCTTTGTATGTAATGTTCATAAAAATATTAACTCCCCATTTCCTCTTCGTATAATAAAAGAGACATTAAGAGAGGGTTATTTATCATTCAATGAGCTTATCCTGCACCTCTGGAAGAGAAAGTGAAGAAGTATGCTCTATTTTTTGACCAAGTTGCGTAAGGCTTCGGGTAACCTGCGAAGACTGATTGTAGGCATTAGAGATATGCTTATTGAGGATAGAAAGTGACTCATCGGCCTTGTCGTAATCCTTTTTCATAGATTGCAAAACCTTTAGAATCTCTTTTGCCTCTTTTTGAATACGTGCTCCTTCAAAAGAGATGAGGATGACTTTGAGATACGCATAAAAGCTCATTGGAGACACCGGGACAATACGAAGAGACGAAGCAAAATCATACAAATCGCCTTCATTTATAATTTCGTAATAGACAGTTTCTGAAGGTATATACATCAGCGCATAATCGACAGTTCCTTCGGTCGAAAGAATGTATTTTTGAGAAATAGACTTGATATGTGTTTTTACATCTTTAATAAAATCTTTTCTAAATTGCTCACGAGCAACGCCTTCGGCTTCATACATCTTTTTAAAATTACTAATGGGAAATTTGGAGTCTACAGGAACTAAACCTTGTGACGTCTTGATCACCGCATCTACTTTCTCACCATTTTTAAAGCTATGCTGAAGTGTAAAACAATCGCCTGGTAAACACTGACTAAGTAATTCTTTTAAAACCTGCTCACCTATATTGCCACGCAATTTGGGAGATTGCAAAAACTGCTGAAGCTGCTGCATAGAACGACCGATTTCGGCAAATTCGCCAATGCTGCGCTGTACATTCATCATGGTCTCAGATGCTCGATCAAGTCGTTGATTAAACATGGTCAGATTTTGAGTAAGTTTGTGATCTACTTGCTGAGTGGAGGTTTCAAGCCGTGTGCTTACATCTTTAAGCCAGGCTACAATATCGTCTGACACCTTGGATTTTTGTTCCATACGAGTGAGCCACATACGAAGCACTAGGAGAATTATTGCGGTGGAAACGACAATGAGAATATAAGGCAGTATATCTGTCACGTACAGATTATACTACAAATTAGACAAGTCCGCCTTTACCTGAAAAGATCTTGGGCTTTAGCCAGTTTTCAGGACTATTGACATCACTAACTTCTGAGTCTGTATCTTCCTGTTCTACCTGTTCGATTGGACGTGGATGTTGATTTATCCGTGGCTGTTGTTGTACAGGCTGCTGTGGGGGAAGTGGCTGTGGTGCTATATTAAATGGTGTTGCTGATGGCGCCTGCTGCTGTTGTGGCATAGAATTCATGCGTGGTTGCTGAGGATACGGATTAAACCCCGGCTGTTGTGGCTGTTGGTAAGGATTGGTAGCCATAGATGGCATCGATCTCATACCTGGCATTGCAGGAGGCATTCCCGGCATAGTGGGCATACCAGGTCGAGCCATTTGAGGCACTGGCTTGCGTACCGCGCCTGCACGAAGCAACTGTGATACAGCTTCAAATGTATCAGCGTTTACTGAATATGAACTAAAGGTATTAGTAGCCGTAGCTATACCTGTATATAAATTGGTTGCCATATCGCGATCAAGATCTACTCCTATACCTCGTACTATTCGATATACTAATTCAGATGTAGACGAACTAGTCTTTACGACCATATTTATGCTACCGTAATTATTATTTATAAGATGGCGATCGATATTGATGATATTTCGACCGCTAAATTTACTTTCATTTTTCTGGTATATCTCTCCGAGTGCGGCAAGATTGGGTGCATCTATGACGATAATAAAATCTATTTTGCCACCAGTATATGAGAACTGAACATCTTTGGGCTGTAGTTTTTCGTGACCTTCTCGTGGAGCGATGATAAGATTGAAACGCTCTTCTTCTATCTTGTAGTCAACTTTATCGATTGAACCTTCTGTATAAGGAAAAGATACAACTAAATTATTGCCCCCTGTTGCCAGATTGTTTTGTATTTTATCGACTCCCATCATGTCGCTTTGAGGAGTTTCTGAGGCAACAAGAGTAACTATTTTACCCATTTTAGTTAGGGCAAGATACATAGTGGTAGCGGCTGCTACAGCGTCGGGAGTAGCTTTGGCAGGAAGCGCAATAATACCGGAGTTATTTTTACTAATAACTTCCTTTATCTGCGTAAGTGTTTTATTGATATCGACGGGTTGCTGCTGCTGAGGTTGCTGATTCACCATAGAAATAGATAAGTGGTAATATTATAGGATAAATTTTACCACATCACCCACCTTCATGTCAAGTAGCGGCGAAAACTGCATACCACATTCCTGGTCTTTCTTGACATCCGATACAGTTTTAGCCCGAATTTTAAGTGAAACCAAACGAGTTTTGCCTACCATATTGCTATTTCTATATAGTTCTGCAGTTTCTCCAACCGTAATTTTACCCTTGGTAACCTTGACACCATAGAAAGTTTCACCTTCAATTATGAATGTCGCAAGGACCTTTACCTCGGCTTTAAGATTTTTTTCTTGTTCTTCTTTTTCACGGAGAAGATCGGAGACTTCTTGAAGTTCTTCAAGGAGTTCGTAGATAATATTATAGGTTTTAATGATTACTTTCTCTTGACGAGCAAGCTCTTTGACTTCATTATCTATATTTACTGAAAAACCAATGACTATAGATTTGGTTGTTTTGGCAAGGAAGATGTCGGAACGATGGACACCTCCTAAGGCACTCATGACGATAGTTACATTTTCATTCTTTGCAAGCGTGTTCGTGACGGCTTCTAGAGATCCTTGTGAGTCTGCCTTAATAATAAGAGATAATTTCTTTTCTTCTACTTTTTTACTAAATAGATCATCAAACTGGGAAGCCGTTTTCTGAGTAGCAACATATTCTTTCTCTTTAGGTTGTTGGACGGCGGTTGTAATAAGAGAACCTACAGATGGCATCTCGTCAAATCCTAGCAGCTCAAAGGGAGTGGAAGGTACGACTTCGCGCACGGATTTACCCAAATCGTTGATCATGGAGCGAATACGCATCTTTTTACCATCGACATAAACATCGTCTCCTACCTTCATGATACCATTTTTGATAATAGTACTCGCCACAATACCTCGCTGATCTTTCTTTGTTTCTATGATAAAAGCTTCGGAGGGAGCTGCCTCATCGTAAGTCAGGCTTTTATCTGAGGAAATAAGCAAGATCGCCTCAAGAAGCTCGGGGATACCGGTGCCTTCTTTGGCAGAGATTGGCAGAGCAATAACCTTGCCTCCCAAGTCCTCTGTTTGTACTTCGTATTTGAGAAGATCACGTTTCACTTTTTGAGGTTTGGCATCTGGTAAATCCATCTTGTTGAGTGCAACGATAAAGGGAATACCTGCGCTTTTGATATGGGAAATTGACTCAATAGTTTGAGGTTTGAGTGAATCTTTGGCATCAATGACAAGTATCGCAATATCAGCGACAGTTGCGCCACGGGAACGTAGTTGAGAAAAAGCCTCATGCCCTGGGGTGTCTATAAAAGTGATTTTATCGTTTTCATAGCCCTTAATACCTGTTACTATCTCGTAGGCACCGATACGCTGGGTGATGCCTCCATGTTCACGCGCTGCAATCCGACTTTTGCGGATATAGTCCAGGAGCGACGTTTTGCCGTGATCTACATGGCCAAGAATAGTAACAACCGGTGATCTTACCATAAATAGTGTGTGCAATAATTAAATGACTAATACGGAGCATTATGCTGATGCTTCTGCTGAATCTGATGTTTGCTCTGTTTCAGTTGGTTTTTCTGGAGTAGCAGCTTCGGGCTTTTCGGATGGGATTTGTACGATATCTATATTGTACCCTGTAAGACGAGCTGCCAAGTTGACGTTGATACCGCCTTTACCAATAGCAAGAGGAGCCTGTGATTCATCAACTGTGACTTTGGCACTTTTTACTTTTTCATCGATATCTACAGATACTACTTTAGCAGGAGATAAAGCACTAACCATGAAAATTCGAGGATTTTCATTCCACTGAATAATATCAATTTTTTCCTGACCATTGAGCTCATCGGTGACAGTCTGTACGCGTACACCTTTTTGGCCGACGCAGGCACCTACAGGGTCTACACCACTTTGGCTGCTGTGAACGGCAATTTTGGCGCGCTCACCCGGCTCACGGACAATTTTTTTGATTTCGACTGTACCACTACTTATTTCTGGAACTTCTCGTTTGAAAAGCTCAGAAATGAGCTCGGGCGCTCCACGGGATAGAATAATACGGGAATATCCTGTCTTGGAGGATGAAATTTCTTTTAGAAAAAAGATATAACGATCATTGACGATATAATTTTCATTGCGAATTTGCTCTTCACGGGGCATGATACCTTCGGCTTTGCCAATGTCTATATAGACATTGAACCCATCATGACGCATGACACGACCACGGATGATAGTACCAACCTGATCCTGATAATGAGAAATGACTGTTTTCTTTTCAGCTTCGCGAATCTTCTGGATGACGACCTGACGCGCAGTTTGAGCTGCTATACGACCAAATCCTGGAGGTGTAATATCTTTGCCTTCTTCAAGTATTTTGGTCTCACCGGAAGTCATATCTACTTTTACCGAAAGCCCTTCACGCTCAGCCATATCGGGATGTTCTTTATGAAAAGCTGCAAGAATTGCGGCTTCCATAGATTCGATAACATCTTCTACGCTGATACCACGCTCTGAAGCGACTTGATTTAAAGCTAGGGCGAATTCACTTTTTACAATTACCATACGCTAATTCTAGCACAAAACAGGCGAAAAACAACCCATTGAGTATATTGGATAGAAAGGATACTGTATCTGTTTACTCTGTAAAGGCCGCCTTGTAATGAGGAACCATATTGGGAAACGAAGCATCGTAGGTAATGCCTGATACGACTCTATGGTTTTCAGCATCCATAAGCATATTTACGACTGTAGGCAAGCCTTTGTCATCAATGTATTTAGGCATAACTGGAGTCAGACCTAATGTTCTAAAAAATTCGACTTTTTTCCGAAAATGCGCAGGGACAAACAGAGCACTAGGTTTCATAGGTATAAGAATTTTGCCTTGTTGAATTTGTCTTCCATCCATAAGCTTCCTTATAGTTTCAGCGTCAATATCTGGAGTGAAATGTGCTAAAGCAGTATTGCCCTCTGTATCTATAATTTGAGCTGCTGAGCATGGTCCAGCGTTTCGAAGTATAGGAATATATCGAGAAGGTAACACCCATTTATACCATTTACTTATCTGGTTTTCACCCACAATTTGACAAGTATTTTGTTCGGCAGCAACTGCCATCCGTTCCCATTCTTCTCGCTCTAGCTCTTCGTATGGTACGGCAACTTCAGCTTCTTTAGAAGGAGGTACTTCATATGTCGGATATTCACTCATAATTTATATGATATCAAATTGCTGGACGAATCCTGTATACTAATGCACTATGGCACTCTACATATGCTCAAACTGCGGAGAAGGCTCAACAGGCTACCTTGGAAAATGTCCGAGTTGCTCGCAATGGAATACCTTTGTACTACAGCGTGAAAGTGGTGAAAAACGGACTGCGGAAAAGCCAAAAAAACTGGTTGCTACTTCACTGCAGGCTGTAAAACCTCTCGATAAAAGTCGCCTCGCAACAGGCATTTTTGAATTTGATCGAGTGCTTGGAGGTGGTGTCGTACGAGGTGAAGTAATACTGCTTACCGGCGAACCGGGAATAGGCAAATCTACCCTCCTTCTCCAAAGCCTCAAAAAACTGCGTACGCTCTATATATCGGGTGAAGAATCGGCAGAACAAGTAAAAGAACGAGCTATACGGCTTGCAGTACCACTTGAACGATTTCTTTTTTCAGATACTTTGCAGGTAGAAGGCATCATTGAAGGGGTAAAAGAAATGAAAACGGATATTGATATAGTGGTGATTGATTCGATACAGACAATATATACAACCGATGTAGAAAGCCCACCTGGATCGATCGGACAGCTACGGGAAGCATCCGCAAAGCTGATACGACTTGCCAAAGAAAGCCATATACCTGTACTTATTGTCGGTCATGTAACCAAAGACGGTGATATCGCAGGGCCTAAAACTCTTGAGCATATGGTGGATGCAGTCATAAACTTTGAAGGTGACCCGGTATCGCACTATCGCATATTGCGCGCGCAGAAAAATAGATTTGGCTCAACCGATGAAATTGGTATTTTTGAAATGACCGCCGATGGCCTTGCCGAAGTAAATAACCCTCTGGCATTTGTGGAGGAGGATCTGACACAAGAAGTGCCTGGGAAAGCAATAGTCGGCGTAATGGAAGGGAAAAGACCCTTCTTTTATGAAATACAGACACTCGCCTCGCCCTCTATACTTGCCGTGCCACGCCGCGTGGTAAAAGGAGTGGATTACAATAAAGTCCAACTTCTCCTTGCCGTATTGCGAAAACATGTCAATTTGAACCTCAGTACCATGGACATATATATAAACGTTGTTGGTGGCCTCGATATTAAATCGACGGCTGCAGACCTGGGGATTGCTGCTTCAGTGATATCTTCAGTGAAAAACATAACAATTCCCAAAAATGCGGTGTTTACGGGTGAGGTTGGTCTACTGGGAGAAGTACGTTCAGTATACGGGCAAGATCGAGTGAGTGCTGAGGGCAAACGTTTGAGGTTTAGCAATGTGTATTCATCCGCAAGCTGCAAGACGATTGTAGATTTGAATAAAAAATTGGGGAAATAAATTTTGTGTGAGTAAGTCCCGTCGTGGTACTCACGACGGGACTTTAGCGCTCACCTACTAGTATTGATTGATTAGTTAGTTATTTTGGCTGTACCGGGGTGACGGTATTTGTGTTGCCGCCCAGAAGAAGGGTCAAATCTGCCCCTTCAGGGACAAAGTAAATCTTGTCGCTATCGCCAATCACATTCTGCAGCAGCTCTAGCCGCTTCAGTTCAAAAGCCTGCGGCGAATCGACATAGACCTTATTTTGCTCCTGGGCAACCAGGTTGTTACGACGGGCAATTTCCAGGTCAACGGCCGTCTGAGCAGTCTCTTGTTTCACTTGCTCCGCAAGTTGAAGACTTTTTTGGGCGGCTAGCTCCGTGTTGATCTGCGCCTGTGCCTTTTCCTTGAGCTTTGCGGCGTAATCTGGGTCAACACCGATGTCATTAACCCCGACATCGAGTAGCTCAACGCCAAATTCAGCAAGTTCCGGCGCCAAAAGCTCGCTCATTTTTTGAGTAATAACGCCACGACCAGCCGCTTCGCCGCCGGTAATTCCCAGCATTTCATCAAGGGTAAACTGTACTGTTACTGCCTTCGCAACCCGAGGAACACGATTTCGAACTTGTTGCTCCAACGCCGCATCATCACGAGCTTCTGTATTATAGTTGGCCCACATCATACGAACGGATTCATTGTCGGATTTGCGACGATAGGTAACACCAACCTTAAAATACAAAGGTTGTTTATCCTTTGTCCAAAGATCTGGATCTTCCCATTGCGCTGTTTTAGCAGAGACATCAAGCACCTCCATTTCAGCATACCAAGCAAGACCGCTGCTATAGCGACCTGGACCGACAACGCCGTCTACTGCATTGATACTAACGCCGTCATTCATGCGCAAGCCTACTTGATTGCCTTCAACCTGTTTTTGCCAATAACAGCCGGACAGCAGGGTGATCAATACAATTAACATACTTAGTTTGATTTTCATGATATTTTCCTTAAGTTGCTTTGCGACTAAAAAGATAGTACAAACAAAATACGCCGCCAACGATCAGGGCGATAATGACGATGAGATCGTCAATACCTGATCCAAGAGGCAACAACCACAGAATGACTGCACGAGTCATGGGATTTCTGAAGAGAAATACCACTACAAGTGCTGCTACAACAATTTTTAGGAATAGCCTTGATCTGTCAGACATTCGATCCATTGTTTTACCTTTCTACTAGTAGTTGTGAACGTTCTATCTTTATGGCTACACGTTTGTATATCTTTTGAGTGTATACACAATATTGTAGTTAAAAGATAGGTGGGATTTTATCACAAAAACCCATAATAATCAATTCCCCGTAGAAACATGCTTTATTTTTATAGATTTGCTACAGAAATTACTTTTATTTCACATCAACCTAACAGAGCTTATTAAAACCTATAAAATACTACTCGCTATGGATGCAGGAACTAACTCACATGACTTTACTTCATATGTTTGTATAATAATTTCATGTCTGATTTTTCATCCTCGGAACAACTGGAACATTATGCTGATCAATTAGAAAGCACAGAACAAAAAACACGAAGAAAATTTCTACAACAGGGCGCTACTATGCTAAATCGCCTATTCTTGGGCAAAGAGCTCCTCGCCTCTCCAGATAATGAGCAGAAAGTTCATAAAGATGTTTTACGCGCAAATGAACCTATCCCCTTTCCTTTTCAAAATCTTGATTTTGCGCAAATAGCGGCCAAAGCTCAAGAGCACTTGCCGACAGATGATCCACAACTTACAGATTTATATAATGCCAAAATCACCAAAATTAAAACTGGTTTCTCAGGGTTAGGATTTTCATATGGAAATCCTACGCCTTATGGTGATAAAGCCACCGTCACTAAATACTTTAACAATATTGCTGGCAGTTTCCCAGATCTAGAACTCGCAAAAAAATTCCTAGATCGTGGTTTACTCATAGCCCCTAACCCTTTCTATTTCTCACCTGATTTTAGAGGATCAATATTTCAGGCACGAGATAATGCCTTAGCAGCAGCTGGATTGAGCCTAGACGCACTCAAAAATGGAGGGGCCATCTCGGAAAAACTTTTTAATGCACACATACAAAAGATCTCACAAACTGTATCTATAGATGCTCAGGCCAAACAAGCCCGTGGAAAAACTGCAATGCTTGTCGTCTTAAAGCCAAAAGATGGAACATACTTGCCAGAGGGTCCTTACTGGAAAGATAACACTACAGATTTAGGCGCAAAAGCAGGCTGGGAAATACAATATGCGAATATGGTGATGTTTGGAGATCTGAAAGATCCCATGCACTTGTGTGATAGTACCAAAGAACTTACGGGAAAAAGAGCATCAAACTTTGTATGTGATGTAGAAAATAGCCTGTTTACTGATGTCTGCGCATATCGAAATAATAATCATCGTCCATTCACGATGCTTCTTGAAGTGTAATCTGTTTACTCGAGGATATATTCTCTTTTTACGACTGTTTCTTTACCGTTTGCCCCAATGACATATATGTCTATAGTATTTTTACCTTTCTGTAGAGGTAATTCGTACTGAAACATACCTTGATCATCGGGAAAGATATCTTCGTTAAATATCTTGATTGTAGACTCTTTTTGGGTTTGCCCGATAACTGTGATTTTTTGCGTATTGCGGAATGTATCCTGTTGGGGAGCTAGAATTTGTACTTCGGGTGGCCTGAGGAAAAGATAAAACTGGAAGCCAAAATAGGTAAGAAAGAAAAAAATAACGGTGGTAAAAGCAACAAGCACGATTTTTCGTGTATCTGGCAAAAAATTAAGCGAGGGAAGCTTTTTACGGAACTTTAGCTCCTCTGTCTTCTCGTAGTCACGACGGAAATACGCCAAGACATTGGATGGATCTAGATCTAGATAGTCAGCATAGGTACGAATAACTCCCGAAATATATACTTTTGAGGTAAAGGCACTCCAATCGTTTTTTTCCACAGCCAGTAGATACTTCTGCTGAATACGGGTTGCTTTAGAAGCGACTTCAACTGTTAGGTTTCTTTTTTTGCGAACTTTATATAATAGTTCACCAACTGTAAGCATTGTCATAAATATTAAAAATTAAGAGATAAGAGAGAAGAGATAAAAAGGAACAAGAAGAAATTCCTCTTTCTTCTTTTTTAATTCTTAATTCCTTAGATAGTAATTATTGTCTACCTGTATACTCGTGAGTCTCTGGATTTATACTGATCAGATCTCCATTTTTTATGAACAAAGGCACCATGATTTTGGCTCCTGTTTCGAGCTCGGCTTCTTTTTTAGCTCCACTTACAGTATCACCTTTCACGGCTGCTTCAGTCTGGACTACTTTGAGAGTAACTGTAACGGGTGGACGAATGCTTAGAGGTTTATCATCGTGAAGATATACATACATCTTTTCACCTTCTTTAAAAAATTCAATGATATCGCCAACAACCGCAAGTGGCACAGTGTATTGATTGTAGGTGCGCTCATCCATGAAATAGCCAAATTCTGCATCTTTATAGAGGTATTGCATTTCTACACTGCTGACTTCAACTGATTCAACGCTTTCGTTGGATTTAAAGGTATAATCGAGTCCTTTACCAGATGCGACATTTTTGATCTTGGTACGCATAAGAGCTGCACCTTTACCAGGTGAGTAAAACTCAGTCTTTTGAACTTGCCATATTTCCCCTTGATAGACGATAAATTCACCTTTTTTAAGATTACCTGCTTGTACTGCCATACAATGAACTAAATTTGTAAATAGTATAATTTGTCATTCCTGCCTGGATCCCCGATCAAGTCGGGGATGACAAAAAAGATTATTCGAATGTTATAAGCTTAAGTGCTTGGATATCGGTGACATCGGCAAAAATCATAGCCAGTCGCTCAACCCCAATTGCTATACCTGTGGATTCGGGTAAACCCGTTTTCAAGGCATCAATAAAGCCCCAATCTACAGGATGATCTATTTTACCAGACTTTTTTCGTTCTTCATACTCTTTATGAAAACGCATATCCTGCAACGGCCAGTCCGTAAGCTCACTATAGCAATTGCCAAGCTCCACACCTTCTATATAGAATTCAAATCTTTGAGCTGTGCGACCATCGGAGTTGGGCTTCGAAAGTGCGGCAAATTCAACTGGATAATCGTATAAAATGGTCGGATACCCATTGGTGCCAAGATGAGATTCTATTTCATTGGTATATATCTGAGACCAAAGATCCTCGTACGTAAACCCCTCGACTACATAGCCTTTTTCTTTGGCTTTTGATAGAAACTTCGTATGGTCAAACAACTCTCCTTCGGATATGCCTGCATATTTTTGAAATACCTCAGCAATGGTAAACTCCTCCCATTTTTCAAGGGAAACATTCTTACCTTGATATGTAATTTCGACCTCTCTTCTTTCTTCTCTTTTATCTTGTATTTTATTTACCGAATGAGCTATATGCTGCAACATGTGAAGGACCTCTTGCGCCATGTATTTATAGTCACGACCTACTTTATACATCTCAAGCATGGTAAACTCGGGCTCATGTTTGGGTGAATGCGGCTCGCTGTTGCGGAAAGATTTACCCATATAATAGCAATCTCCTATACCTGCTGAAAGAAGACGTTTGATAAAAAGCTCGGGAGAGGGAGTAAGATATAGTTTTTCCTTTGTATCAAAATAACGGAATTCCGTCTCAAATACTTCTAAATAACTTTCGGGTATGAGGGCGGGTGACAACACCGGTAAATCGAGTTTGAGATACCCTTTTTCTGCCAGGTATGACTCGATTCCAGAGGTGATTTGGATGTATTTTTTGTAAGGATCAAAGTTTTTATTTGTTTTTATGTTCATAGGATTTTAACACACCCCTCTGATAATTATATCCATTTTAGTCGTTAACCAGGACATGTGAAGGCCTGGATCACTCTCGCTGAGCGAGACAAGGATGACAACAAAACATACTGGATTACAATTCCTTATCGAGCTCTTCAATAAGTTTCTTTGCCTTTGAAGATACACGTTCTGGTATATCTACTATAAAGATGACATACTGGTCTCCTTTTTGACTCGAGTTAGGATACGGAACACCCTGACCTTTTAGTCGGACTGTTGTGCCAGACTGCGTACCAGGTCGGACCTTGAGTTTTACGGCATCGTGGATAGTCACGACTTCAACAACATCTCCTAATACCGCCTGGGGATAGGTAATCTTTTTTTCAACATATAAATCTTGCCCATCTCGCTTGAACTTAGGGTCGGGAACGACATTTACTAAGATATCAAAATCACTAAATCGGATACGTGAACCGCTATCGACACCTGCTGGCACTTTGATAGTTTTTTCCTGACCAGAAATAACCGCAGTTTTGGTGACACCTTTGACGGCTTCATCAAAGGTAAGTTTCATCTCGTACACAGATCGTCGTTTACGTTGTCCACCATTGGGATTACGAAATCCAAAAAACTGCTCAAAAATATCGAATGGGTCTCCTCCACCAAAGTCAAAATCCACATTCTGCCCCCCCATGTTGGAATAGTAGGAGAAAGGCCCATATTGGCTTGATGCTCCCCCGCCCCCGCCGCCAAAACCTGAGCCTCCTGTACGGGTATAGGTATCGTGACCTAGCTGATCGTATGTCTGGCGTTTGGTCTGATCGGACAAAACTCCATACGCTTCATTGATTTCTTTAAATTTATCGTTTGCTTCGGGAGCTTTGTTTTTATCTGGGTGCCACTGCAGAGCAAGTTTGCGATAGGCAGACTTTATCTCTTGAGCTGAGGCGCTTTTGGATACGCCGAGTATGTCGTAATAGTTTTTCATAGGTTTATACAAAGTACCCCGTAGGATTCCTACGGGGTATCTGTCATTCCCGCGAAAGCGGAAATCCAGGGTTTATAGATTTATTCTACCACTTCGCCTTCTTCTACTTTCTTATCATCCTTTTTATCTTCGCCTTTCTTTTCTTCTGTAGATTCCGACTGTCCTGCTGAGCTTGCATCGCCTGGGGCAGCACCGGCCGATTGAGCCTGGTACGCAGCCTGGCCGATCTTCTGCAATACATCTGAAAGCTCACCAGTCTTTTTATCTAATTCTGTGGCATCTGAATCTTCTTTGGCAATAAGATCCTTGAGTTCTTTGGTTTTATCTTCTACTTCTTTCTTTATGTCTGCAGGCGCTTTATCACCGGCATCTTTTATAGCTTTTTCAGCTGTATAAACCAAATGTTCTGCCTTATTTTTGGCCTCGACTCGTTCGCGGATCTTTTTGTCGGTTTCTTCATTTTTCTGAGCTTCTTCTTTCATACGCTCGATTTCTTCTTTGGAAAGGCCTGTGGAGCCGCTTATGGTGATACTTTGAGTCTTGCCTGTGGCTTTATCTTTGGCCGTGACCGTGAGCAAACCATTGGCATCAAGATCAAAAGTGACTTCAATCTGAGGCACACCTCGGGGAGCTGGTGGGACACCATCTAAGTTGAATGTACCGAGCGATTTATTGTCTCGGGACATCGGACGCTCTCCTTGCAGGATATGAATTTGCACCTGCGTTTGATTGTCCTGAGCTGTCGAGAATACCTCTGATTTTGACGTAGGAACGGTGGTATTACGTGTGATAAGCGGTGTCATGACGCCTCCAAGTGTCTCAACTCCAAGAGTAAGCGGTGTGACATCAAGAAGCACCACATCTTTGGCCTCGCCGGTGAGAATACCTGCTTGTACTGCGGCCCCTATTGCCACGACTTCATCGGGATTTACTGATTTATTGGGTTCTTTACCAAAAAACTTTTTGACCTCTTCAAGTATCTTGGGCATGCGAGTCATACCGCCGACCATGATGACTTCGTCTATATTTTTAGGTTCAAGTTTGGCATCCTTGAGCGCATCGCGTACAGGGCCAAAACTTCGCTGTACAAGCTCATCGACCAAAGACTCAAATTTGGCGCGGGTGATCTTCATAACCAAGTGAAGCGGCTGATTGTCTCGGACGGTGGCGTAAGGTAGATTGATTTCCGCTTCGGTAGAAGAGGAAAGCTCAATTTTAGCTTTTTCCGCTGCTTCCTTCAGACGCTGCAAGGCTTGGGTATCTTTTCTCAAGTCAACACCGTGTTCTTTATTGAATTCAGAAGCGATATGATCGATGAGAATTTTATCAAAATCATCTCCTCCAAGATGAGTATCACCATTGGTGGATTTGACCTCAAATACACCTTCACCCAGCTCCAGAATGGTAATATCAAAGGTACCGCCGCCTAAATCGTACACTGCGATCGTATGAGCATGTGATTTATCTAAACCATATGCAAGTGCCGCGGCTGTTGGCTCATTCAAGATACGCTCTACCTGAAGTCCGGCTATCTCGCCAGCTTGCTTGGTAGCTTGACGCTGAGCATCATCGAAATATGCAGGGACTGTGATGACAGCTTTTTCTATCTTTTCACCAAGATAAGACTCTGCATCCTCTTTGACTTTGGTGAGAATCATGGCTGAAATTTCTTGGGGTGTGTAGCGTTTTCCTTCGACCTCTACCTCAACGCGCCCATCTTTTCCCTCAAATGTTTTATAGGGGAGAAGTTCTTTATCACGTTTGACAGAATCATCGGAAAAACGTCGACCCATAAGACGCTTTATCGAATAGAGCGTCCGATTCGGGTTGAGTACCAGTTGACGCTTGGCCACATCACCTACAATACGCTTTACAGGATCTACCACCGAAGGAATGACATTTCGACCTTCTTTGGAATATATAATTTTTGGTTTGCCGGCTTCCATGACGGCAACTGCGGAATTGGTTGTACCTAAGTCTATACCTATTACTTTTGCCATATTATTTTAAATTAAACTAGTAAATTTTAACTTTTAATGTGTCATCCCTAACTTGTTCCGGGATCTCATTCCTAGATCCTGAAATAAATTCAGGATGACATATTGCGATTGTCTTATCAGGAACTTGCTTTGCTCACTTTGACCTTTGCCGGTCGGATGACTTCGCCACTGAGCGAGTAGCCTTTCACCAAAACCTCAACGATAATATTATTTTCGTCGCCCGCAACTACCTCTACTACCTCTGCTGAATATGGATCATACTCACGACCAAGAAGCTCTATCTCTTTAACACCAATGCGTTCAAGGGCTTGAATAAAGGATTTATTGACCATTTGAAGACCTGTATCTTTAGTAAAAATTTCGGCTTGATTGAGATTATCCAGTACTGGTAACATTTCCATAACGATTTGCTTTTTGATAGCATCACGCATTTGACCACGCTCTTGCTGCACTCTATTTTCTAAATTTTTATAATCTGCCAATGCCCGCACATACATGTTTTTAAAGTTAAGTGCTTCTTCTTCAAGTTTTTTGATATCGGGTTGTACTTCCTCAGTATTGTCATCCTGTAGGGTTTTATCTTGTTTTGTCATAAATTTTTCAATAAATTATCACTTGTTTTACACGGCAAACGAACTACTTCCTATCTCTCATAATTTCCTCGATGAGTTGAGAAAAGAATCTTATTTGCGGCACTACATCCTCATAATGAATATGTTTTGGGCCGATAACACCGATGATGCCCTTAAGGGCAGGTGATTCAAATTCGCCAAAGATACTCGCACAGCAATCAAACATAGGGTCACGGAAATCGTCTTGACCTAAAATGATAAGTAAATCACGATCGGACATATAGACTTGTTTGAGTATTTCTTCCCAGAAAGCAACTTGGTCAAGTCGATTAAAGAGAGTTTTAGAAATATCCATGTTACTAAACTCTTCCTGATCAAGCAAGTTGCAAACTCCAGCATAATACAGCTCACCAGAATTGGTCGTTACGAGCGATAGCAATCCTGTTTTTTCAGCCAATACACGCGTTGCCTGTGACAACATACGATACTCTTTATTACGCTCATCCCAAATACTATGTTTATAGGCTACTTCATCTACCGTTGACAGAGGTTTTTCTTTCATGACATTGTTTATATAAAAACGATACCCTTTTGCTGAAGGTACCCGCCCGGAAGAAAAATGAGTCTTTTGCAGATAGCCTTTATGCGCCAAGACTACCATCTCGTTACGAATAGTTGCGGGAGACACTCCAAGTTTGTATTTTTTCTCAATTATTTCAGACCCAACTGGCTCGCCTGTTTCGGTGTGCTCTTTGATAATTGCTGTCAAAATATCTATTTGTCGTTGAGATAAGTCATCCATATTAGCATTAATATATCAACTCTGCTAATACATGTCAAGAGGCAGAATCACAATTGAGTCATTTCCTGGTAGATTGCCTGGGAAGTACGGCTTATCACCGAAGTGAGCTGCTGAAAAGATGAGCCGCGAGTCATGATACAAAGAAGATACGGCCTTTTGGAATAATAAATAATGCCGCAGTCATGAAGCTGGATTACCTCGCGACCTTCATCAGGATACACAATACGTCTTTCACCAAATTTATTTGCAAGCGGCACATCGGAAGGTATACCTGCTCGCAAACCATCATTATAATCTACTTGTGACAGAAGCTTTAAAGCCTTCTCAGACATATCACGAGTAAGATAGGTAGAATTGTAAAGAATTCTAAAAAAAGAAGCATATTCTCGTACTGTCATATAATCCTCTGTCGATTTTACACCCGGGATACTGATACCCAAATCAGTATAGACGGCATCGAGCGTTTCGCCTTTTACATTGTTGTAAAGGAGTGTTTGAGCATAATTGTCGGAATCTATAATCATGAATGTAAGCAACTGATCTACCGTATACTTTTTTCCCGGCAAGATCGTCTCTGGAGGCTGAATATTCTGAGATAAGATTGTTTGTGTCGGATCAGGAGTATAGACAAGTTCTTTTTGTAACAATGTATTGTCGGTTTCTGCCAGTTTGAGATAAGCTATCATAAGGGGCACTTTGAGCAAACTAGCGGGAGTGAACTGTTCATCTTCCTCAACGCCATAGGAGGCTCCATACGATAGATCTCGAAAATAAATAGAAATCTGTGTTGCCAATTTTTCTTTCTTGATAAATTCTTCCTGCAATTCTTCCAGTTTATGCTGAAAAGGCTGCAAAAAAGATCGATTGCGATCGGAGTATACTTCGCAGTCTAGTAGTGGACTGGTAAAACGATATTTGTCGCTTTTTTGGACAAAAAAGGAATCTGATGTATCTGAAAACGCCGGGATATATGAATTTGCTGATGTGCCAGCATAATAACCGATACCGAGTGCAATCACAACAGGTATACCGAAGCGTGCAACTTTGTATATAAAATTCATAAATCAGGAATTATTTAGGCATTTATAGCTATAAAACATGTATAGTATGTCATCTCGAACTCGTGTCGGGATGACAATATTGACTTGTTTTAAGAATAAGTACCACTATATAGTATACTCAAAAATGCAATGATATAGATCTAAAAAATAAATAAAATGTACATTGCATATATATAAACACAAAAAAACACTTATTAGAACTTTGATTGTACACAAAAAAATTTTTGCTAAAACGAATAAATATAAAACTGCTTAAAGTTGGATTATAATATCTACATGAATCTGCCCTTGTTTGTGACCGACTTCATGAAATCCTTTACTGATAAGGGTTATAAAATCTACCTCGTGGGGGGCGCTGTGCGGCACATGCTCATGGGGCACGAAATTGTGAACTGGGATTTTACCACCAACGCGAAGCCCGATGAAATAATGAAATTGCATGAACGAAGTTTTTATAACAATAATTTTGGCACCGTAGGAACTCCTATAGAAGTAGAGGGAGATACTATAGTGATGGAGACTACTACATTCCGCCGTGAGGCCGAATATACTGACGCCAGAAGGCCAAACCGAGTAGAATGGGCAGATAATCTAGAAGAAGACTTGGGAAGACGAGACTTTACAATAAACGCTATGGCTTATGATGGTAATGATATCGTTGACCCCTATGGCGGACAAGAAGATATCGGAAAAAAAGTAATACGTGCGGTGGGTGATGCTGATGTTCGATTTAATGAAGATGCACTCCGCCTCATGAGAGCTGTCCGACAAGCAGCACAGCTGGGATTTATGATTGAGCCAGAGACAATGACTTCTCTTCAAAAAAACGCAGAGCTAATAACAAAAATTTCCTGGGAGCGCATACGAGATGAATTATTCAAACTTCTTTCATCACCACATGCCGCCGATGGCGTGCTAATACTCAAGAATGCCGGTCTTTTGATGCATATACTGCCTGAGGTTGAGATATGCTTTACAGTCCCTCAGAAAAGCCCAAATAGACACCACATCTATGATGTGGGGACACATCTGGTGGAATCCTTGCGCCACTGTCCATCGGTTGACGTAATCACGCGTTTTGCTACGCTGATACATGATGTGGGGAAAGCCAAGACCTTTCGCAAAGATGAACACATAGGGCAGATTACTTTTTACAATCATGAAGTGGTGGGAGGAAAACAGGCCGAGGAGATTGCTGAGCGCTTTAAACTTTCTAATAAGGAGAAAGAAAAACTGGTGCTACTTGTAAAACACCACCAATTTAGCGTGACCGAAGAGCAAAGTGATAAAGCGATACGTCGTTTTATACGTGATGTAGGGCTTGAAAACATAGATGATATGCTGGCTCTTCGGACAGGAGACCGTATCGGAGGCGGCGCCAAACCGACATCGTGGCGAACTGAACTTTTTAAAAAGCGCATAGTAGAAGTGCAACATGTGCCCTTTGCGGTGACTGATCTAAAGATAAAGGGCACCGATGTAATGGACGTGCTCGGTATAAAACCCGGACCAAAAGTGGGCGAAATCCTCAATACGATATTTGCCGAAGTAGATGATGGAAAGATGGAGAATGAACGAAAGATACTGCTAGCTCGACTGCAAGAATTGAAATAACTAGAAGTTTGAAAGAGTGGTACCTCTTTAGAGTAGGTCGGTACTCTAAAGAGGATTTTATTTGATTGTATGCTCCTTTAAGTTGCCGGGCTACACGATACAAGTCTCAAAGTAGTCTTGCCATCTTGAGTGGCAATAATACTATTGGGGCATGTATCCCAGGCTCCCCGAAACTCACTTATGGGAACACCGGCACTACTTGTGCCCTGGTAATAGCCATTCATGTATCTCCGAGGTGCCGGCATTGGACTTGGCTTCGCGGGCATCGGCGTGGGCTTGGGTGGCACAGGGGTGACAGTGGGTGGCTGGGGAGCCTTGGTAGGTGCAGCCGTGGGTGCTGGTGTTACCGGTGTGGCAGTGATTACCGGTGCTGTTGGGGTAACTTTGGCACCCGCAGCATGCACGGTAGATGCAGTCAAACTCAGTGCCAGCACTAATGCTAACAGGCCACACAAATTACATAAAATTTTCACAATCGTTTTCCTTTCACTAAGTTATATCTCCGTTGTAGGGGATATCCCGACCTTGTATCGGGAACAATCTGCTGATAGCAGCATATCTGCAGGTTGCTCCCGATAGTGACTAGGAAATGTGGTAAGGTGCGAAGACAGCCAATATGATAGCTAATACCATACTATAACTATTTATGACCTGTAGTATAACATACTTTATAAAAAATACATACTAAATATGTAAAAACAGGTCGCTTCGACTTCAATAATAAGCTTATTATGCTAATAAACGCTCTACTTTTTCAAGAAGCATATGGATATCGAAAGGCTTGGCTAAAAAATCGTCGGCGCCTGCGGCTTTAGTAGAGACAGCAGCATCGGGATGAGCTGAAATCATAACCACTGGTATATGTTTGGTATCAGTAGATGATTTGAGATTGCGACAGATCTCACGGCCATCATACCCTGATAGAAGAACATCGAGAATGATGGCATCTGGTTTGAAGTCATGTATAAGGCTGTAGGTATACTCTGCATCGGGGGTGGCTTTAGTTTGATATCCTGAAAATTCAAATAGTAAATTGAGCACCTCGAGGATATCTATATCGTCATCAACGATAAGCACTTTTTTCTCTGCCATTTATTTGGTTTTAAACATTGTTTAATTCGGTAGCCTAACTAAAATAATATTTTCATTTTTCTATAGCTCTATTTGTAATTATAGAAACAGTTTATGAAGAAGTAGTAAGAGTGTAATCTATTTGAGTTTATACCTATAATATTATATAATCCTCCTGATTTGCTCCCTGTCTGTCCTAAACTTAAAAAGGAGAATGAAATGAACAAGGATAAACAATGGGAAATTGATATGACAGCCTATTGGTGGTTTGGTTACTGGTTTTACCGTACATTAAAAGTAATTGTATCGGATATACACTTTATACCCTACGGTATTGTCGTGATTTTGATGTACGGTATAATTCCTCCGATTACTGCAGGTATATTTCATTTTCTTGCGATATTTATACCGCAGGATTATGAACGATACCTATGGTGGATGCTTGCAACAATGATATATTTGCAAGGCAAGAGAATACACCAAAATAGTATTTCGAACGACGTAAAGCAAGATATAATGCTCATCTTGCAAGTATTCTTGTATGTGTCGTGTTTGTTTGGAGTATTTGACTATTACATGTGGTAAGCAAATCACATAGTGGCAGGTCTCAATGACCTGTCACTATCTTACCTTTCAGGAAAAGACCAGATGAAACTCATCTAAGAAAAAAATTCAGATAATACTTCTTGCTCATACTCGATACGACTCTCTTCTCCATGCCCGGAATATATAATAGTTTCTCCCGGCAACTTCAAAATTGTTTGAAGCGAAGACTTCAGTTCATGTTTATCGCTGTAGGAAAAATCGAAACGACCGATACCGCCTTGAAAAAGCGTATCGCCAGTAAAAAGAATATGCTCTTTTTGAAAGTAGATACAGCAACTTCCGGGTGTATGACCGGGCGTGTGAAGTATCTGGAACCTAAAATCTGCAATTGAAAATGCGCCAGGTGTGAGATCTGCCTTGAGGCGGACTGGCATGACAAATGGATTGTAACCCAGAAAATGCTCGGCGGTCTCGGCGACCCGAGCCAGCAAGAACTCATCTTTTTTATGAATATGAAGAGATAAATGCGGATAAGAAAGCTGTATCTCCCCCACTGCCATGATATGATCGAAATGGCCGTGAGTCGCGACAATCCCTACGAGCTCCAGATTTTGTGTTTGGATTTTTTCAAGTATAAAGTCGGCGCTATCTGCCGGATCGATAAGAAGGCATATGCTATCTTGTACAAGTAGGTAACAATTTGCTTGCATCTCCCCGAGGGGATAGGTATAGATTTTCATCAAAATTACTGAGAAATGAGTTTTTCTATTTGCATTTTAAAAGAAGGAATAACGCTACTTATGGTCAACCAAACTCTGTCAATATCTATATCATCATAATCATGTACCAGTACATCGCGCATAGCTGATGCTTTCCTCCATTCAATATTTATATGTTTTTCACGAAATTCTTTGGGCAGTTTTTTAACTGCTTCACCAATGATAAGCAATCGCCTAATGACTGCATCTTGAAGTTCATCATTTGCCTTAAAGTCTTGTGACGTTTTTTTATCTATATACTGAGCTATCCTATCGCAACTCAAAATAATATCTCTAATGTATATTTGTGGATCCTTATTCATAATATAGACTTTTGTTCGGAGAGGATATATGGTTTTAATCCCGTTTTAACACGATTAAAATCTACTAAATCTACTTTTTTACCAAGTACATCCTCTAATTTGTATTTTATTTCTGCAATATCAAAAAGACTTAAACCTGAAGGATACTCCACAAGTAGATCTATATCACTATCTGCCGTATGATCCCCACGGACATAGGAGCCAAATAAAGATGAACGGACAATGCCCGCCTCTTTTAAAATAGGTACTGCTTTCTGTTTTAACTCTAAAATAATATCTTCCATACTGAATTATTATAGCATGTGAGTATGCTGGATCCCTCTCGGCGAGCAAGGCGAGGATGACACATCCATTCTTTGTTTAACAAAAATGTACATTATTTTGATTTACTCTTTTCAAGCCAGACGGCGATAGGTGTGGCCACAAACGGAGAAGAATATGTACCCGTGACAGTACCAATAAGAAGAGCTACTGCAAAGAAACGGATCGTACTACCGCCCAGAAGAACAAGTGCGAGCAACATAAAGATAATCGTCATCGAATTGTTGAGAGACCGAACCATGGTATCGGTGAGTGCTTTATTGGCATAATCCTCGATACTGCCATCTCTCCCCTTTTTGCGATAATCGCGAATCTGATCGAAAACCACAATCGTATCGTGGACGGAAAAGGACATAGTCGTAAGAAGCGCTGTAACAAAGAGTGTATCCAACTCAGCTCCAAAGAAATGAGACACGATAGAATAGGTACCTATAACCACGAGCACATCATGTATGAGTGCCGTGATAGCCGATAAGGCAAAATTCATATTGCGAAACGCATAGGCTACATAGAACAAGATACCAATGATAGCAAGACCGGCGGCAATAGCTGTCTTACGAAGAGTTTCGGCCCCTATGACAGGCCCCACTGTCTCGGAACGAAGCACGGTGATTTTTGTCTTTAAATCTTTTTCTATAGCACTTCGCACTTTTGCTTCCTGCTTTTCATCTATGGCTTTTGTACGTATAGACCAGACATTGCGTTTTTCAGAAATATCTATAATTTCAATATTCTCACGACTAAAGACATCTCGGATGGCACTACTCGTGCTTTTTGGTTGCAGCTGATACTCAAGGTTTGTGCCGCCTACAAAATCGATAGACATACGAAATCCCCAGGTGGCTATAGAAGCTAACCCCAGTATGATCACAGTGAGAGAAATAGCCGTATATAATTTCCAAAATTTCAAGAAATTGAACATATTATTGTTTGTAAAAAATACCAATCAGTCGTCGTGTTATGAAAATACCTGTAAACAAACTGGTAGCGACTCCTATCGCCAGCGTGAGAGCAAAACCGCGGACCAATCCGAATTGAGGCAAGAACTCCCAGTTGAGTGGATTGAAAAGGATAAATGAAACCAGCAACGTGGTAATATTGGCGTCTTTGATAGCGTCTATAGCACGCCCGAAACCTAAGCGAATTGCAGTGTCAAAATTTTTGCCTTTGCGAAGCTCTTCTTTGATACGTTCGAAAATGAGGATATTGGAATCGACTGCCATACCAATAGAAAGTACAAAACCAGCAACACCGGGAAGGGTGAGCACAATTGGCACAGCTCTGAAAATGGCTGAGGAGATAAGTCCATAGCAAATCAGACCAAGACAGGCAATAAAGCCGAGTCGGCCATAGTATAAGATCATAAACAACATGACAACTGCCAAACCGACGATACCCGCTGTGACACTCCTTTGCACTTCAGCAGCGCCAAGAGTAGGCCCTATATTATGTTGTTCAACTAATTTGATCGGCACCGGAAGGGCTCCGGAATTTATAGCTATGGCAAGCTCTTTGGCTTGATCTATGGTAAAACTCCCGCTAATAACCGCATTGCCTCCCGTGATGACCGCCTGCACAGTGGGGGCTGAAATAATATAATCATCAAGAAAAATACCCACTGGCCGACCTAAATTTTCTTGAGTGACTTTTTCAAATATTTTGGCGCCTTCACTTGAAAAATCCAGGGCTACTTGTGGCTCGCCAGTTTGGGGATTAAAGTCAACGCGTGCTTTTTTTACATGCTTGCCTGTGAGACCTGTCTCACGGCTCAAGAGCATAAAAAGAGGAGTTGCAGTGGCTTCTGCCGGATCTATAGGACCAGGTGCTTCTTTAAAATGAAGCTGTGCCGTCTGACCGATGAGGTTGACCGCCTGATTTACATCTTGAACACCTGGCAAATCGACGGCAATACGATAGGCATTGCCCGTCTTGATAGTACGAATTTGGGGCTCTGATACACCAAACATATTGACACGACGCTCTATGATATCGCGGGCTGCGTTGAGTGCATCTTCGAGGTCTTCGGCTTTTATATTGGCAATTTCGGCTTCAAAGACAAGGCTACTGCCTCCTTTGAGATCAAGACCTAGCTGTGTCTGAAAATCTTTATAAACTGGTTTGCCTTTAAACTGAAAGCTTATAACCGGTGGTTTGATCGTATAATCTACTTTTTTACCAAAGGCCGCAAATTTGATAGGTATAGACGTAGGCAAGTTGATCCATAGGACGAGGAGTGTGATGAGTATGACAAATAGGTATTGTATGTATTTCATATTATGTTATCTTCTCTCTTATCTATTAACTCTTCTCTATTTTAAAAGATCTTCTTCTTGCCCAACCAACATAACTTTGGGCTGTTTGAGAAACTTCCAGATAAATGGATCATTGTTCTTTTTGCGAAATTTGAGCTCCTCTTCAGACATGACAGTATAGTTTATATCCCAGCCAAATTCTTTGCGTGCCTCATTCATGATAGTCTCAACTTCGGGCACTACTATAATACCAACAAATAATACATAAATTTCATCATCCTTGAGTGGTATTTTACGTGAATACTTGGTGGAAACTGCTATGTATTTGACTTTACCAAGTCTGCTAATATTACTTATTACCTGCTCTGACAGAATAGATGTCTTGGTAAAAACACGGAGAAACTCATCGTAAAGGAGATAATTTTTGTTGAGTTCGTAGAAAACTTTATTGGTACGACGTTCCCGACTGAGTACTTTGGCGTTGTATAGTATATCTAACTCCCGCTTGACCGCATTTACTTCCTCGTTTACTTGTCGAACTACTTCACGGAGATAGTATGTATTATCGGGATGATGATAAAAAAGCTGAAGTATTTTCCTTCTCACTTTGGAAGGTATGATATTTTCTAGCAAATCGGTACTCATAGTTTAGTAAATGTATTATATCATTTCGTTAGTTATAAGACAGTCTTCTGTCACCACCCCCTCCTTTAATATTCAACTTCATTCCCCGTGGGTAGGATTTCAATCCAGATTTTACCACGGACAAAGGATAATTCCTTGTCATCTGCGTCGTAAAATCGCATCATATCTTCAGGAGCTTCTTTCACCCAACTTGCCTTAACGGATTTACCATTTTGAAACAGTAACGCATCCCCCTCACCAATGATATCGTAGAGCATATGCTGCCCATGCTCATATCCATCATTTGCGACACTTTCGTCGGCAAAAACGACTGCTACATTTTTGGTGGAAAGCTGCTTTTTAGTATTGAGATCCTGGTGTACAGCACCTCCATTTGCACGAAGATAAGAATTGGTAGCTTTGTCATATTTCCACTGCACGGTATAATCTGAGCCCAAACTATCATCCCAAAATCCGAAATTGATAGCAGTTGTTTTACCACGGCTGGCATCGGGGGCATCATCTACAAAAGTCCAGGATTCCCAACCCTTGTCCCAAGATACCCCGTCTTCATCGACTTCGCTCAGCTTACGATTTTTAGCAGCATAATCCCAAAGTTTTTGTGTATTGGTATATACAGTATGCTCGGTGGCACGTCCTGGAAGGCGATCATAATCTCGCCAATAATTGGGAAAGGGTACTGCAAATTGATCCATATCGTTGTAGCCATACCAACCTAATTTCTTGATTTCGCCAAGCGCATCGGCAGGACCTGGAGTATTGGCTCCTCCGACATGAGCATATAAGGGACTATTACCATATCCTTGAAGCATACGTATGAAGTACATACGAGCTGAACGAACCGAACCAACTATCGTCGGCTGTTCACAATAAAAAAGAGCCAGGAAACGGGTGATTCCGCCTTCTGCAACGGCCTCATGCACGACATCGGCCGATGAAAGGCCTGACTGTGGACGCGCTTCAGTATTATTTTGTACCATAATACCCAGTGGTCGACGCTTTTCCCAGAGCTGACGCTGTTCTTTAGTATACATCTGGCCATTTAGTGGACATTCTTCGGTCTTGGGACCCCCTTCAAGAACGCTGCCATCTTCGCTAACTACGGCAGGTGCCTGGTATGAACTCGTATCGACAGTGTTTGCGTTGAAATAGCTGTATGCGGCGACGCTTGTGAGAAGATATACAAATACTCCAATGCCTATAGCAATTGACTTATTCATGAACAAAAAATAATTGTTAACAGAATTTCATCATTGTAACCCCTTGCATATGGGGTGTCAATATGTTTAAATGACATCATGCCAAAAAAGACAAAGAGACAGAAAATAGCGGCAGAGATGCATAAACACCGCATTATAGAGAAGACCGTTGAGGTCAACCAATCTACTTCTTCTAGCCAGACCACAATAGCCCCGCTACGCGCCCCGAAAAAGGCACTTTTCACCACAGAAACTACTCATTTTTTTAAAAAAGATCTCACTAAAAGTCTGATGATAACCGGTTTACTACTTGCGGTAGAAATCGGTATATATGTAGCTCAACTCAATGGCATATCGTTTAATATAAATTTACCCTTCTAAAGGAGGTGATACAACATGGATCAAATCGAATTCTATGATGTAAAAAACAAAACCAAAGTCAGTATTCCAGCCACTCAGGTAAAGAAAGTGACTTATGAGCGTGAAACAAAAAGTGGAGCAAAACAAATCCGCTACGCACTTAAAGCTGAAAAAGATGGTGTCAAACTCACCAAATTTGTAAGTAAAGAAACCTGGGATCAGATTCCTGACTAATATCCTGGGCTATTGCTGAAAATCCCGGCTGTCGGTGAAATAATGAAAATTATCCACACTGATAACGGGATTTTTTGATTGGAAAAAATGGAGGTGAGTAGACATGCGATATGTCTACTCACCAAGGATACCTATGGCTACAACAGCCTACTAATGGCCTCTATAAAATATCTATGTCTATAAAGACCCAGAAATCTTGCCGCTGTCCTTTGCCATCGGCTGCGATATGCATTGTCCCAACCACATATTTACCGGTGAGTGGCCCAATTCTAGTATCCCGAATAATGAGAAAATGTCCGGGCTTGCTCGAGGGCACCAAATACTCGGTATACTTCAGATCTACCTCATCAACTTCTGTAAGAGGCACATCTGCGTCTCCCTTTAGAACCCTAATTTCAACATAAGGTGTCAGTGCATTACTGGGCATGTTCCCCTTCTTTCTGTTCAAGACAAAATTAAGCTTACTTTTATACGCATTACAGAGGTTGATTATACCCTATAATATAAAATTTGCAACTGCACTGGATTCCCGCTCAGGTGCGAAATGACAGTCTTTAAATGGGCTATTCCCACATGTTCGATGTGTCGTGGAGAATATGATACGATCATTCACTCAGGAGAGGGATGGAAGCAGCTTTTTCGTAGAATGGTGTTTTGCCTTTTTCGATACTTTCAAATATATGAATTTCAGGCACATTAAACTCGACTCGAACTTTCATATTGGCCAGCTTCTTCTTTAAAAGTAAATACTGCTGCTTGGAAGGGATTTTAAGCTTCGCAAGCGATATATGCGGGATAAAGTCATGCTTCCGCTTTTTACCTGGCTCAAATAGCTCAAAAAGACGATTACTGATGTCTTCGACCACTTTATTACGATAAAAAGACAGATAGATGATAATTTGCTCGTCCATAAACAGATCAAGACCCATGGTATAGAGTTGTGTTTGTGGCACATCGTAGAGCGTATTCTGTATATGTTCGGCTGCAATAGGAAGTTTTTCACGTACTATCGCTCCAATATAGTGGAGATTGACATGATAATTGCGGGCTGGAACCCACGTGAAACCCGGATACTCGCGGATGAGCGGATAGACCTGTGTATGTATTTGCTTAATTGCGTCTTCGGGGACCTCAATCGCGGTGAGAATTTTCATAATTTAGTATATTCGTTGTGGAAAATGTTGATAATAAAGGCGTGACTACACAGATTGTTGCACCAACCTGGGCGGCATGGGTACGCTTTTTTTCAAGTGCAGGATCTCCTTCAGTGACCGCAATGACCGAGGGGCTCACCTGCTGCACAAATATGGCATAGGCGCTGTCTTCAGATAGTAAAGGTAAGAGTATAACATAATCTACGCATCGTAGCGCGGAAAGTATAAACGCTCGCTCCTTCTGACTATGTATGGGCGTACGTTTTTTGCTACTTTTGATAAATACATCGGATTCAAGAGCTATTACAAGGACATCTCCCTGTTCTTTAGCTTTTTGTAAAAAGACAATGTGACCATAATGTAAGACATCAAAACAACCGCCCACCAACACACAACGCGCATCGTGCCACGGTACCTGCATCTCTTGCAGATCAGTGTATGTAATAATGGCCGATTTCATATTAGAATTATATCAGCTATGAAACTGATTCAGGAGGTATACAACGAGAAATCAAGCATACAAGTGGTGGCTGCGCACCAGACGCAATTTCTCAAAATGCTACTACAATCTTTGCAAAAATTTAAAGCAGAGGTTATCACGACGGCCCAACCACCTCAAACCTATGATACGCATGATGTGTATTTTTTTATCCAAAACCCCAATATCATGCTTCAAGAATTTGAGGATAAGGCGCAGAAGCGCTTTATTTTCATAGTATTTGATATGGATCAGGTTGCTCAGACAATGAGTTCCTTCGCTTATACGCGTCAACTTCACCATATAAAAATCATCAATTTGCAAACCAGTCGTGAATTTTACCAAAAAGATATAGATACGCTACTTTGGTTCGCCTTTTCCAACCCCGAGGATATATTCCTACATATTTACCACCCGGAAATGGAGCTCAAAAACAAGCCAAAAAAGAGAATAACAGAAAAGACTAAACCCATGTTTCACCTACCGCGTACACGACGAGGCTGGACATGGCTTATAATACTTTTCTTCCTGCTAAGTAATATCGCCTTTATACCGCCTCTGATTGCCGCAAGCTATCTCAATTACCGAGTGGCCAAAGCTGCCATACAACAAACCCAAAAACCTGAGCCAGCACAATTGGCACCATTTATGCTTGCCGTGGCGCGTGGCTTGTATAGCTACGCCAGCCCTACCTACCATCTTTTTTCGATTGCTCGCCCTTTTGATGACTTATTTGAAGTAAATGAGGCGGGAAATCGTATGCTGAATGCTGCCTCTATACTAAAAACCGAAGGGCCACTCTTTTTAGAGATGGTGATGCTCAAAAACAAAACACCTGCTGAAATTGAAGAAGCCAGACATCTAAAGACCCGTATTTTTGCAACTATCCGCAATATTCAGGAGGATGCTCGCATACTGGAACAGAAAATACCCAAAGATAAGCGCTTTGCCGAAGCTGCAACCCAGCTACAAAAATATAACAAAATATTGCCGCTGGTGTCTGAAATGGAGCCTCATATAGATACTTTTTTTGGACGTGAGGGGGAAAAGAAGTATGCTCTCTTTTTCGCAAACAATATGGAACTTCGCCCAGGGGGCGGTTTTATTGGCTCCTTTGCCATAGTAACAGTGGCACCCTATGAGATACAGGATATACGCGTATACGACGTGTATGACGCCGATGGGCAGCTCACCGAGCATTTGGCTCCGCCTGCGCCTATATCAAAATTCCTAGAACAACCGTTCTGGTTTGTACGAGATAGCGCTTTTACCCCCGATTTCGTGACCAATTTTGGCGAAGCTGAGAAACTGCTGGAAAAAGAGATAGGAGAGGGCAATTTTGCCGGGGGCATGCTATTTACGACGACTGCTGTACAGAATATGCTGGAAGCCTCGGATGGTCTATATATCCCAGATTATAACGAGACGATAACAAAGGACAATTTTTATCTGAAAGCTCAACTATATGCAGAAAAGGACTTTTTCCCTGGCTCGATACAAAAAAAACGGTTTTTGGGTAGTGTGATGAACCAGATGCTGATAAACTTGTCCCATGTTTCACTGCCTGAACTGATGGCGCAAATTGAGAAGTCGCTAAATGAGAAACAAATGGTCATATACAGCCGAGACCGGGATATGCAGCAGTACCTAGAAAAAAACTACTGGTCGGGACGGACTCTGAAACCTAAGTGTAACCTCCCTGAGGCGATAAACTGTATTTTGGACTTTGTGTTCCCGGTGGACGCCAATTTGGGAGTAAATAAAGCCAATTTTTTTGTAAGCCGCCCCACCAAAATGAAGATTGCTATAAACCCACAAGGGATCATACGCAATACCGTGACGTTTGTGTATACGAACAACTCGTTTGATGATATTTTCCCGGGAGGGCCATATAAAAACTACATGCAGCTTATGACGCCTCCCAACAGCCAAATTGAGCAAATTACTGTAGATGATGTTCAGCTCACCGACTATGACGAAACAAATTTTGAGTATAAAGTAGTGGGCTTTCTGCTTACCGTACCGCCCCAATCGAGCCGAGTAGTAAACATAACATATACACTCCCCACGACTATCATCGGAGGCAGTGGTATGTATCAACTCATTTTCCAAAAACAGATTGGATCGGCCAATGACAACCTACAGCTTGAGTTTGATTTGCCTGAAAATATATCGATGGTAAATAATAATTTTTCACCTCTTGTAAAGGATAATAAAATCATCTATAATACCTCCATTTCATCTGACAAGATTTTTCTTATTGAATTTTCTAAAAATTAGAAACGTCAATGTAGGTGCGTGTATGGCGACCTCCCTTTTTACTCGGGATTGCTTCGACACTATACGGCTCGCAGCGACAAACAGATTATTTTTTACAACACAATTATGGCCGCTACACAGGACAAAATCACACTTATCGCCGAAGCTCGAGAAATGTATGGGAAAAAAGTTAATGCTCTTCGTAAAAAGGGTTTGATGCCCGCAAACATATATGGAAAAGATTTTGATCCAACTGCCATTACAGTAAATTATTTGGAATTTTATAATACGTTTAAAAAAGCAGGTGAGACCAGTGTAGTATATGTTGACGTGAAAGGTAAAACAATACCCACCCTCATAAGTGATATACAGATCCATCCTCTCAATCGCACCATTTTGCATGCTGATTTACGAAAAGTAGACTTGAAAAAGAAAATTGAAGCATATGTGCCTGTAAAAATCGTGGGCGAATCGCTTGCTGTAGACCAGAAAAATGGCGTACTCATAACTCAACTTGATCGTATATCGATTGAAGCACTTCCAACAAACATCCCTCATGAAATTGAAATTGATATTTCAGTGCTAAAAGAAATTGGTGATGAAATCACAGTAGGCTCTATACCGAAATCTGATACCTTTGAAGTGACCGAAGACCCAGAACGCGTAATCGTATCTGTGACTGAGCATATTGAGGAATCTGTCGAGGTACAAACTGCCACAGAAACTCCTGAGATTCTCAGTGAAAAGGCTGAAGAAGGCGAAGAAGCCGCTACTGATGCTGACAAAAAAAATGAGGAATAATCACTCTGTTTTGATACACGGAAATAAATATAGTGATCTGCGTCATTGCGATACTACCCTGCATCCTGTACCATAATTGGTATGTGTTTTGCCCTGCCAAAACAAATCCAGACAGTCAATGGCTCCATGGCTACCCTGCAAGATGGTACCGCTGTAAAACTCGGTAATATAAAAGCACAGCCAGGAGATTATATCCTTGTCATAGGGCCACTTGCGGTAGAAAAAATCTCGAAGAAAAAAGCAATGGATATGCTGGCATTGGTAACACAAGCAATATAAATTTAATTTTTTTTATGGCATACGGAATTCGCCTAGCATTTGTAACAGCACTTATTTCGGGAATCTCCATATTTGCGTCCAAAATATTCGTTTCTACCATGGATCCCCTCCTTTTCACCACACTCAAGAATTTGCTTGTGGCAATAATCCTGACAATTGGACTGGCGGGATCACCAATAAAGCAACAGTGTGGCCATTTAACATTGAAACAATGGAAACACCTTGCCTTGATTGGCCTCATCGGTGGAGGGATACCGTTTGCCCTATTTTTTACCGGGCTCACGATGACAAGCGCAGTACAAGGATCTATAATACATAAGACTCTTTTCATTTGGGTGGCCATCATGGCCTACTGGCTACTAAAAGAAAAACTCAATAGATGGCAAGTGGCAGGATATGGTGTAGTCACCTTTGGTGCCCTATGGATTGCTAATTTTAAAAATTTTACTTTCGGCCGAGGCGAGCTCATGATTCTGGCTGCGACCATACTATGGTCTGTGGAACATATCGTCGCTAAAAAAGCCCTCACAGATATACCTTCGGAAATCGTGGCCTGGGCGCGTATGACTTTTGGGGTCGTACTCCTCATAGCCATCCTAGCTATCCAAGGCAAAGCAGGAGCCATGTTGACACTAAATGGAACTCAAATAACAGCTGTGCTCATAGGTGGCGGAATGTTGACAGTGTATGTATTGACCTGGTATAAAGCCCTATCTAAAGCACCCGCAACCATGGTCAGCCTGGTACTTGCCTCATCTCCGGTGATCACCAGTCTACTCAGCGCCGTATTCATAACTAAAACAGTGCCAACTATGCCAGATATCTTAACCATGATTGCACTGACAGGAGGAGTGATACTGGCGACCAGATATACCAACCAGCAAAAATTAATTACCGTATGAGTATGCAAGGAGTACTTGCTTGCGCGCAGTATGCCTTCCCACCCAATAATTTACAGTATTGCGGTCCTCTAAAGGCTGCTACTATGCATGATTACTTATCGGTGGATCATGCTGAACCCGAGCTTCGGGATATTCTGGAACAATTTGAAACTCTGTATCCGTACTTGGCCTGTATAGCTGAAGCAAATAATATACCTGACCCATTCGATATACGAGTGATAGAAGCGTACTGGATAGGCAATGATTTGCTCAAAAATGTATCGATGAAGCAGATATATAGCCACTACACCGAGCGTCTACACCTGCCCAAACGTCTCAAACAGCAGGAATTGAAATGGCTCTTCGGTAAGATACAAAAAGGAGCGCAGGCGCACCATACCTACCATGTACTGAATGTCTTTACGCGAACCGGACACCATACCGTGCAACATACAGTAGAATCAATTGATAATTGCCGAATCGGCTGGGGAAAAGTATTATCTAGTGATGTTCATGCGGTGATAGTAGAATATCAACCTATTGTATATACTGATGGCGTACTGTCACTCTCAGCACCTATAGTTCGACAGATATATCAACCATTTGATAGAACATTGAAAAAAGATTATTGGGTGTCTTTTCATTGGGGCGTCTTGTGTGGAGTACTCAACAAGCGACAATTAAAGGAGCTTGCATACTACACAAACCATGCCCTCACCCTAGCCAATACAACTTTATGACAATCTACTATTTTGGCAATCCATTACTTTCATGTGACAGTATGGCGCCTAAGATAATGGATATCCTCAAAAAACAACATACGGCTATAACGTTTCATCATACCGACCCCACCGAGCAATGGTGGCAAGGTGAGCGGAATCCCATACTGATCGATACCGTGGTAGGCCTTGATACAGTGCATCTATTTCACTCGCTGGATAGCTTCGAAGATATGCCGCGACGAATCACGCCGCATGATTATGACCTGCTTATGGACCTTTCGCTCCTACTCAAGATAAAAAAAATCATATCTTTTACCCTGATCGGGCTGCCGGAAAAAGGAAATATCGCAAAAATAATACAACAGGTATCTGCACTCATCACCCAATTGAATACATAACTTTTTACTCTATTATTTCCGTGTAATCTTGAGTTTGAGAAAATGTGAGGCACATGACATACAAGGGTCGTATGAACGTACAATCTTCTCAAATTCATGAGACAGCATCTTGTGCGGCATGGTATGAAATCGCTCTGCAAAATGTAGAAGTGACTTCTCGATAGATATCTGATTCTGCCCCGTGGGTACGATAATATTGCCTTTGGTTACAACTCCTTTTTCATCAACTTCGTACCGATGATAGAGCGTGCCACGCGGGGCTTCGATGACGCCTGTACCTATACCTGCACGGACTTTATACGTGGTCGGCTTTTCGGGCTGGATTTTAAGTGAGGAGAGGATATCGATTGAATCATCGATACAATGTAATATTTCGATAGCTTGTGCTAGATTATTGTGAAAAATATTTTTGGATGGGAACAATGCGATAGCTGACGCGGCATCTTTTTTGGTATGGGAATGTAATTGGTCTTTGGAAAGATTGAGACGCGCGATCGCACCGACGATGAAAACTTTGCCTTTGAATGTATAACCTGACGCCTGCGAATATGGTATGACTACATGTTTTAAATAATCTCCATACTGATCGGCAGGCACTTGATCTTGCTCTGCACTGACAATACGACCAGTGATAAAATCGTATTGGTCGTTTATAAGCGCTGAAAAAGACACATCTTCTTCTTGTATAAAAGAAGAATTTTTAAAAACATCAATGATACGCAATACCCTACCACGTATTTCCTGTAGCTGCTTAAGGAGTTCCAGTTGCTTACCCTCTTCGGGCAATTTGAGAAAACCACCAACAGTCGGCATCGGTGCGTGCACACTCCGCCCACCAGACCAGATGGCAAGCTGATTACCCGCCTCTTTGATAGCAAAGGCATCGTGCACCAGTTCATGCTCCTCGACATTGTCATCGCGAAACTCGAGGATTGAGTCATGCCCATAGAGATCGGGCAAGACAAAAACATACAGATGCAAGGCATGGTCACGGATCATGAGGGCATTGGTGAGGAGCCGGCGCAACAGGTATGTCTGATGCGAAGGCTCTATGCCTTGAGACATTTCAATTGCTTTGATAGAGCACAGGAGATGAGCATTGCTACAGGTACCACAGATACGTGACACCATCTGAGGAAGTGCGACAATGGGTTTACCTTGTATCGCTTGTGTATAAAACCGTTTATACTCGGGGATGCTAAATTTACATTCGGTGACCTTGCCTTCAACTACTTTGATATGAAGTGCGGCGTGGCCCTCTATTTTGGTTATCTGATCGAGCGTGAGATCGAATGTGCTCTGATGCATATTACAGATTGTCTGCACCCAAACTGATAAACCGATCAAAGAGCTCGAGGAATTTTTTCTCATCCATCGGGCAGCCCTGCACTACTTCGTCGACGGTGATAAAGGTGGAAAGTGGCTCCACGCGAGGTAGGTGGGAAAACCGTGCCACAAGTGGCGCAATCTCCTGCTTTTGCTGCTCACTGAAATTATTTCGCCATCCCGAAGGCATAGCCGTGACCGCACAGGCGCCGATAGCCACGATTTTTTTGCTATTTTCTCGAATCTCTCGCAATTTATCTGCCTGCTCTTGCGAGCTTATAGAGCCTTCGACAAATGAGATATCGATATCTTTGAGCTCCTTTTCAGTCTTGAGGACACGTGCATTCACAAATTCAATTTTATCTTTCCAAGTGACCCAACGAGTATTGAGGAGCTCGGTAAACAAGATGGTGGAATCTTCGCAACAAGTAAAGCTAAACCAGCCAATACGCAATTTTCTCATACTTTTATTCTACATATAATTTTGATTTTTGATTGTGATTTGTGTAGAGACGTGCTATGAAATGTCTTTACTTTTATTTATGTCATGCTGAACTTGATTCAGCATCCAGGCGGGAAACCCTGGATCCCGGATCAAGTCCGGGATGACAAAAAATAATACCAATTTGCATAATACACATCTTGCTAAATTCCTCAAAAAACGGTATCATATGTCGCATATGAAAGAGCTTTTTATCGCACAAACTCCTGAAAAAATTGATCAAACAGTAGATCTCTATGCCTGGGTCGACACCAAACGAGACCACAAAAAAGTAATATTCCTAGATCTACGTGACCGCAGCGGAATCCTTCAAGCCGTGGGCGATGAAACGCTCCGTGATATTTCGCCTGGCGACGTGGTGAAAGCTACGGGACTGATAAAGAAACGACCCGAACGTATGATAAATACCAAAATCCCAACTGGTGCTATAGAAATGGAAATACAACACCTGGAAATCCTCAATAAATCAGAGACTTCTCCCATACCTCTAGATACCAGTGGCGAAGAGATAGATGAAGATATACGCCTCAAATACCGCTATCTAGACTTGCGACGTGAGCGGATGAGTCGCATGCTCAAACTTCGATCTGATTATATGTATGAGTTGAGACAAATATTGCGAGAAAAACAATTTACCGAAGTAGAAACTCCTATACTCACCAAATCAACAAAAGAAGGCGCACGTGACTTCCTGGTACCTGCTCGTCTTCAACCGGGCAAATTTTATGCCCTTCCCCAATCGCCACAACAATATAAACAGCTCCTGATGGTAGCTGGTGTAGAGCGCTATTTCCAATTTGCCCGTTGCATACGTGATGAAGACTTGCGTGCAGATCGAGGCTTTGAACATACACAACTTGATCTTGAAATGAGTTTTGTAAATCGAGAAGATGTGATGAATACTGTTGAGGAAATGGTAAAAAAGGCCGTGACGGCCGTGGGTGGAAAGCTACAACATACGACATTCCCAGTAATAGATTATGCTGAAGCTCTAAAGAAATATGGAGCTGATAAATTCGATCTCCGTTCGGAACAAGAAAAAGAAGAAGGCGTCCTTGCTTTTGCATGGGTTGTAAACTTCCCCTTTTTCAAAAAAGTAGATAAAGCTGATCGTGCTGAAGTAAGTGATGGCAAAAGTGGCTGGACATTTACCCATAATCCTTTCAGTATGCCGCTCCCCGAACACCTAGAATGGCATATGAAAGGCGAAAATATTGAAAACATCATGACAACCCAGTACGATTTAGTATGTAATGGATTTGAAGCCGGTG
>CAZPYR010000002.1:40435-48244 GCA_964590815.1 uncultured Gammaproteobacteria bacterium
ATATAGCACCTAAGAAACGACAGCAGGTGTCTGGCACATTATAGAGGCCTTTAAACACGGTGCACCACCTCATGGAGGAATCGCACTTGGTATCGACCGTCATGTGATGGTACTGGGGAACCAGCGATCGCTAAAAGAAGCAATTGCATTCCCGATGACTTCAAGTGGCAAAACAGCTGTCATGGACGCACCATCTGAGGTGAGCCGCGAGCAACTAAAAGAGCTTGGCATCAGGTCAACAGTATAGAGTAATTAGGAATTACAAGTTGCTTGGAGTGACATAAATACAGTTCGTAATTCATAATTATCAATTATATAAACCTGTGTCATTTAGATTTTACTTCCTTTTTCTCACCATCACCTTTCTCATCCTTTTTTACCCCGGCTCCGGACCATATTTCCATATAATTGCCTTTAATAAAAATTACTTTTTTAAAGAGCATACGCAACCGAGCTTGCAAATAAATACGATCCCTTTGATAAAAGCAGGCGCACTCCCTCCAGCAGTGAGCGCACAAGGCGTATATGTCGTAGATGCTGAATCTTTGACTCCTCTGTATGCAAAAAACGAAAAGCAACGGTTTTACCCTGCTTCAACTACTAAAGTAGTGACAGCACTAGTGGCTCTGGACCTATACGACACCGATGATGTACTAACAGTGAAAATTGCCTCGATAGAAGGCCAACTCATGAATTTACAGAATGGCGAACGCATAACACTTGAAAACCTACTCTATGGGTTACTTGTACACTCCGGAAATGACGCGGCCGTTGCGATAGCCAATAGCTATGGCTATGATCGTTTTATCGATCTCATGAATAAGAAAGCTCGCGAGCTGCATATGAATGACACGACCTTTCGTAATCCAAATGGACTTGATGATATGCAGCAGCTCACGACGCCGTATGACTTGACTCTTGCTGCACGCGAACTGCTAAAAAATCCGTATCTCACCAAAATTGTGGGTACCAAAGAAATTACTATTTCTGATGTGGATTATACGGTTTTTCACCATCTTTCAAATGTAAATAAACTTCTAGGCGAAATACGAGGTCTTGGAGGACTCAAAACGGGATATACCGAATTTGCGGGCGAGAACTTGGTAAGTTTTTATAAACATGAGGGGCATGATTTTATAATCGTGGTCATGAAAAGTAATGATCGTTTTGCAGATACCCGAACGCTTGTTGACTGGATAATAACAAATATTTCATATATACCTGCGCTAGAGACACCCGATACCTCCATTACTCCATAAGTAGATACTCATCAGTGACCGCCATAACATAGGCTACAAACTTATTTTCTCCAAGGAATACATATACAGGTTGCATATATTCCTGATAGGTATCAGGATCATAGTAAGCTAAAAACACTTTTTTGATTTTCACCTCACCATCCGGTTGTGAAGACGAGATGACCATGCCTTTCCCGGTTTTGAGATCTTCAAACGCTTGATCACTCGTACGCAACGGATATATCCCGACCTGATCTTTGGATCTCTCAAAATAGGCAACTTGCGCTTTGACTATATCAAGAGAAGTGCCTCTCATGGCAGCTATAACATAATGTGGGCTATTATAGTAGGTGGTAGTGACCACGGGATAAACATCAACATCTTCTCGATAATAATCAAGTTCCACCATATTTGCGCCTTCTGATGACTCTAATGTGCTAATTTGGCGAGATTCTTTATCGTATTTGAGATATATTTGATTACGTTTACCTCGTGACAGATCTTGATTATACTTGCCCAGCTTGCCTAAAAAATTGCCACCAATGCTCTCGAGACTATTTATAGAATTTCCTATTTCTCTACTAAAAAGTGCTTCATCGCGATCTAAGTAGTATTCATAGCTGAAATTAAACGTATCTATATCGATGACAATTTTGCGTTTACCATCATCAAAGGTAGCCTGACGATCGGCAAGAGTGTGCTTGGTCACTTCCGTATCTATACCTGCTGTTTTTGCCATGGTGTATATTTCATCAAGGAATCCAAAAGTTGCGGCGGGTTTTTGCAGGAAAAATACTGAGGCCGCAGATGTCGCATTTTCGATATGGGTCGTCCCATCTAGAGTATCTATGACATAGCTAAAATTACCAGATGTCCCCGTTTCGGGGACTTGAATGGGTTTTATTTTGTTGAAAATGGGATTTATGGCAATTTGCTTGACAGTATTTTGATTCTGATTTTGTGAATCCAGCGAGGTTACTATGAGGAGGAGCTTGATCGCAAAGTATATGGTGAGTAATATGAGTATTACGATGATTGCAAAAGGAGCCATTCGACGAACATTAAAGTTTACTTCAGTGAGAGTCATGTGTTAATGATATCAAATTGAGTGGTACGTGATAAGTGGTAAGTGGTATAATAACCACTTATTAGACCAGAGGTGGCGGAGTGGCCAATCGCAACAGACTGTAAATCTGTCGAGCTTTGCTCTACGGGGGTTCGAATCCCTCCCTCTGGACTCATGAAAAAAGTCGAGATTTATTCTCGACTTTTTTTATGAGATAAGGAGGGATGAGAAGTTTATCCCGATGAGCAGATACTACAGCGACATCGGGGAATCCCTCCCTCTGGACCAGGTACCATAGCTCTAAAATATCTCACTATGTTATGATTTATTGAACTTCTGATATACTAACTTCATGTCGGAAAATAATGCAGGTCCCGAAATATATACTACGGGCATAAAAGAAGCCACTACTCACCTACTACCTATTGGCGAAAGAACTATCGGAACCGCTGATCCAAAAACATTGTCAGAGGAGTCATTTAATCAATCTAGCGAGTTACTATATCACGCAGCAGCTAAACCTTTCGCATTTTCTCGAGATGTTGACTATACAACTTTTATTGGTCCTTATAGCGCTACTGTAGGGAGTGGACTATATACAACAGATGATTTAGCTGCTGTACAAAAGTATATAGAAGTGAGAAAAATTTCTCAGGGAGCAGAACCTGTGCTCATGAAATTTCACCCATACCATGCTCGAATTTATGACATGAGAGCTCAAGGAAATGAGAGTATAAATGCTCCTGTTCCTCGAAGTATATTTGAGGACTATAGACAATTTGTTATTAATTATTATAAATCTAAATTCCCTAATGGGGCTCCCGCCTACGGAACTCCTAACTGGAACTTACATGACTCATTGCGAGAGCATAAATCCTATTTAAATCAGTTATTCTTTGGTGAACCTAAAGACATCGATTTGCGAGAAATGCTTAGTAGTAATGGGCAACCTGGCGATAGTGAAAAGGGTGCTCTCACCTTTACTCAGTATATGCTAGATAAAGGTTATGACGGACTTGTTTACAATGAAGGTGGAGATGGATGGACAGAAAGTGCTCCTTCCTATGTATTCTATAATCCTAAAAAAGTAGGGACATTTGAAACATGGCAAAATTCTGCTCTTCAGGCCGATAAGGCAAATAAATAATCTTCTCTATAAAAAGTTCTAACATCGTCCACGAGCCTGGACACTGAAAAAATGAGAGCTGCAAGCTCTCTATTTTTTAGCCTAGGATCGGATGAGAACCGACGGTTTACTTGCACTCGCAGTTTCCGATACCACCGCGACATCGGTGAATCCCTCCCTCGGGACCAATGTTATTTAGCTCTTACTTTAGATTATAGTAGCAATATAATCTTTACCTATGCATAATCTTCTTAGTATAATATGCGATGCCAGAATTAGTATCAAACGCAGATATTAACCTCATAATAGAACAGTATTTGAACCCTACCGAGATTATCACAATAGATGGCCTGCAGTATGGTCAAAAATCATTAGAATGGCAAAACCTTTGTATTAACGCTTTAGAAGAAGAAATTCTAACAGCTACAGGATTTAAAAGTATCCAATTACATAGACCTACTGTTGAACAAATTTTAGCTATTACAAAAGATGTTCCAGATGATCATTTTTATGTTGTCAATCCATTGGCAAAAAGTATTGAATCTATTAACACAAAATTGCAAAATCCTATTGTACGTGGATATGCTGACATTTATGATTTTTTGAGATGTTCTATTATTCCCAAGAATAAAGAACATGCCCTAGCTCTGACAAATGCTTGTAGACAAATTATTCACTCGACAAATCTTTTTTTACCATTGTCGGAATTCGAAAGAACTTTAAAAAGTCATGTTGTACCAGAAGAAAATACTATTGGAGATAGAAGGAATAAAGCCACAATTTCAGATCTGTTAGATTATCTCGACGCACATCCTGAAGAGTATGGATTAAATATGCGATGTCAGACAGGACAAGGTTTTCAAAATGTCGAAGTACCTCAATCATTGCGTATGGAAATACGGATAGTAACCGCTGGTCTTCATGCCCAGTTGAATAGAGATAGTTCGTCTTTTTCTCATTCTCGGTATCGTGCGCAACGAACTCAAGCTTATGCAGATATAAAATAAGTTCTATCGTAGTCCTCAAGCCTGGACCATAAAAAGCTGGATTTATTGTTTATTTTTTTAAACAATTAACATCATTGTAATACTACTTGTTATGACCTCGCCAAATATACCGGGCGCCTGCTTTACCTAGATAAAAAACACTGATATCTATTTCCGTAACCACGAGGTATTTGAAATATCCCATGTTTAAAAATGGCACCAGAGCCCCATTGCGAAATAACTCGAACACCTCCTTCTATCACAATCCCCGCATGCATTTCATCGCTATCTTGAAAATATACAATCATATTCCCTTGTGCTAAAGGAGCGGGAATAAGATCAGGTATATGTAGGGTGTGTAGGCCTGTAGAACCTTGTGCATAGTCCAGACAATTCAAAGCAACTGGTGGAGAGATATACTCTATACCTGTGGGTAAACGATGAATATACAGCTCAGGTTGCAAAGAGTTTTGAGGTATGCCAAGCCATTCGATCAGTTCACGATCATTCATCTGTTGTACCGATTCTGGAGACTTCTCTTTATTTCCCATGATGTGAATTTTACATCAACTCAGAGAAAAAAAGTTTACCTTTATAAAATTCTATAGCCGCTTTTACGGAGGGCACAATTTTGTGGGGCAGAGCTTCTAAGGGAAACCATTTTATGTGTTCGCATTTCTCAGGCTCATTATTTACGGGCTCCCCTATCCAATAGGCAACTTTAAAATAAAAATCTATGTATTCGCTTTTGACTTCGGCATTCTGCCGATGCATAACATGGTACAAAGTGAGATCTGTTTCCTGCAGATCTAATCCAATTTCTTCATGAGCCTCTCGCACAACCGCCTGAACCAAACGTTCACCAGTTTCTAGATGCCCAGCAGGCAGGCTATAGAACCCGTCCATATACCCTGTATTTTTACGAAGAGACAATAAAATATAATTATCTCTCACAAGAAGCGCATATACTGCGCAGCGAAGAGTATGGCGAGTAGTCATACTGACAGTATAATTGCCAAAAGTGCACGGAGCAATATCAACTATCTTTTTCCCGTCCTAAAAAATCATTTACGAGACTATCCATATTTTCATCCAACCATTCAGCCATTTCTTCCTCTTCTTGCATATTCTGCTGACAAATATCTACGATATCATCATGACCAAATTTGTCGGCTGCCGCAATAAGAACTCGATAGACTGAAATCTCAAAATGTTCGGTCGCAAATTCCAAGGCGGAATTTTTGATTACCGCATCGTCAAAAAGCCCCGTAGTAGGCCCCGCTATCATGCCCATCACAGTGGCCATAACCGACTTTGTACTTGAGACACTCTCTCCGAGCCCTTCAATACACTTTTTAATCCTTTCTGCCTGCTTTTTAGTCACTTCCCAGTGCTCGTCAATTTTTTCTTCTACCTGAGGAAAATCTTCAGCCGCCTTTTTATGACTTTCAAGGATTTTAGTAATTTCCACTTCCATTGCATATGCGTCATTTAACCACGTAATTAGATGTTTATTGTGTTCTGCCATAATAGTTAATGAATTTATAAATTGATATAGCTACTTTACGTAATAAACATATAACAAGCGTAAGAGCCTTACCAAAAGACAGTAAGGAAGCATTCGGACGCGTAAGTTATAATATATTCATGATTAAGGCTACAAACATATCTTATTCATATGGACTAAATCCCCTATATAATGAGGCGAGTTTTTCTATTGGAGAACATATGATTGTGGGGCTTGTGGGTACAAATGGTGCGGGCAAAAGCACGCTGTTTAACTTGCTGACTGCTCAAGATACTCCCGATGCAGGACTGTTAGAAATTGATGGAACAATCGAGTATGTTCCTCAAGAAGTAAAGCATGACATTACATTTGAAAAAAGTAGCACAGTTCGCAATTTTCTTGACACAGATGGCAAAAAAACTGACAGTGAAATTCGCAAAATGCTTGCAGGACTGGAACTTGATGCCATACCATTGACCAGTAATCCTCAGATATTTAGCGGTGGACAGAAGACCAGACTGGCTATTTGTCGTGCATTACTCAAAGAGCCGGATATTTTACTTCTAGATGAACCCACAAATTTTCTCGATACCAAAGGCAAGCAATGGGTGATGCACTTTCTAGCTCATTATCCTAAAACTGTTATAGTAGTGTCACACGATATTAAACTCCTAGACAGACATATTAGTAAAGTGCTGGCAATTAATACCTTTACTAAAAAAATTGAAGAATATGCAGGCAATTATTCACAGTATTTAAAACTGAAAAAGCAACGTGATACGCTTGTTAAAAAACAGATAGAATCCGAGCACAAGCATATCAAGCATATGGAAAAAGGTTTGCTAAATATGCAACGCTTTACTTCAAAAAAAGGCGTTCGACAGCGTACAACACTCAAAAGACGGATAGAACGGCTCAAAGAACACTTACCCCCATTGCCTCAGGAAGCACGCGCTATAAAGGTCCATATTCCTGAGCCTTCTCATGTGGGAGAAGCTCCCATTATTGCCAAAAATATCTCAAAAACGTTTGGAAAAAATCAAATTCTTGATAATGTATCTCTGACAATTCTTAGAGGAGAACGCGTGGCACTTATTGGACCAAATGGCATCGGAAAAAGTACACTCATCAAAATCCTGATGAATACGCTACCTGCCGATAGCGGTACTATCATACATGATGAAAAGATTAAAATTGGTTATTATTCTCAGGAATTTGAGACAGTGGATTTCGACAGGACAATTATTGATTGCACATCAGATGCGGCCAATCTCCCCGAGAATTCCGTACGACCACTTTTGGCAAGATTTTTATTTACTGGGAAAAAGGTATATCAACCGATTAGTACTTTGTCAGGAGGTGAAAAAACACGTCTTGCCATTGCTCTTTTGCTACTTCAAAACAATAATCTTCTTATCCTCGATGAACCTACAACTTATCTTGATGTGCTATCCCAACGAGTTATCCTAGAAGCCCTAAAAAGTTATAAAGGCAGCATACTTATCGTAAGTCATACCGAAGAATTTATTGCCGAACTACAACCTCATAAGGCCCTTCTTTTACCACAGAATATATATTCTATATGGAAAGATGAATATCTAGAGCAAGTAGGTGAAATGTAAAATTGACACCAAAAAAAATACCAAAATAATTATTTCTTAATATTTTCTTACACGTATTGATGCCTACCTCTTACATTTATAGCTTTTAATACCATAAGGCATACTCAATATAAATTCTGTGATCATGCATAAATGGGATTTTCTATAGGCGCAGCAATTAATTATGAAGGACTATTCAGATACAGACGATCTCTATACCAACAGTACTATATGGCAAAAGTTAGGCAATGAGCCTCGCATAGCCTTTCTTGATATAGATCTCAC
>CAZPYR010000002.1:48254-51577 GCA_964590815.1 uncultured Gammaproteobacteria bacterium
AAAACTCAACAAGATATAAGGTCTCTGTTTGAACAAAACGGGTATAGCATTGTGTTTGTTACATCACGCCCCTATGAGTTACTGCTCTCTGATGCCTCACTCTCCCGCTCTCCGCGACTTTCCCGTCCTCCATCTAAAATAGCGCTAGATAAAAACAATACATATTATCACGTAGATTTGGCTCAAATTGAAAGTTTTGCTGGTCTTCTCGACCCGGATGCGCTCGCCGATACCACAGGCGCTCGCATATATTTGCGTCAGCACACCGGCGAATACAGACGCGATCGTGATTATGATGTCATCGATCTTTCTGCTGCGCAATGGCGTGAGCAAATACTTGACCTACTCAAGACAATTAGTAATACGTTGAGCAACTTTAAACTGAAGAATATTGAAGATATTTCAAATTACGAGAAAGGCTTTGCCACAATTTCGCCTCCCGATTTCCGTATTCAAATTGATTTTAAAGATAATAAAGAAAAAAAACTATTTCGCAAACATATTTCAAAGCTCAATCCGCCCATATATACACTCGATGACAGTGAGCCAGAAAAAAATACGTATTCACTCTTTCTCTTTCCTCGGCAAGCCGATTTTCTGAAAGCCCAAGCGGTAGATCGTATTATAGATAGGATTTTAAAAACAAAGGGCATATATCCTGACAAGCTGTCAGTTTTTTTGTCTGGAGATAGTTTTGCAGATGTAAATATGGGCATAAATAGTGCCAAAGGCACTCGTGCTACTTTTTTTCTTCCCGGTGGTGCTCGTATGTCGCGATATTTTTCAGATAAAACAATCCAAGACTATGATGATGTAGATATTTCTTTATGGAAAAAGCAGCTGAAACAGAAAGCCCCCGGGCATTATGAATTACAAGGACGAGAAATCTATATTTCAGACGAATTATTCCCGGGCGCTCTAGCTGGAGAAAGTCTATTACACTTTCTACAAAATATTTATTTTTAATTAGTACTGTCATTCTCTAAAAACTAATGACGTACGTTTCATTTTTTCTATGAAAAAACTTCGCATCGCACAAATTGCACCACTTTGGGAACAACTTCCACCACCTCTCTACGGGGGTACCGAGCGAGTCGTATCACTCCTTACTGAAGGCCTTGTTGCCAAGGGTCATGACGTTACTCTTTTTGCATGCGGCAATTCCATCACCCGTGCAAAACTTATTTCCGTATATGCACGCCCCTTGTTTCGAGATGGCATTCCTTGGACCGATGTAATCTACCCAACACTCAATATTACAGCCGCCTTTGATCGTGCCCAGGATTTTGATATTATCCACATGCATTTGAATAAGTCCAGCGATTACTTGGCCATGCCGCTAGCCCGTCCTATAAGTGAAAAAGTTGTTTTCACTCTGCATTTTCCCTATCCTCTCGTGCAAAACCGTGTTTCTCGTCATGAATATTTTCAAAAATATAGAGATATGAATTTTGTCTCTATTTCCAATACCCAGCGCGAAAAAGGCGAAAATCTCAACTGGTTAGGCACCGTTTATAATGGCATAGATCTTGGTCCATATTCATTTCACCAAAAGCCAAAAGACTATTTTGCATGGCTTGGTAAATTCAACCCGGACAAGGGCGTAGTCGAAGCGATACAAGCAGTCAAAAAAGCTGGTGAAAAACTCATTATGGCTGGAAAAGTAGATGAAATGGAGAAAGATGATTATCGCTATTTCAAAGAGCAAGTTGAGCCGCATATTGATGGTCACCAAATACAATTTATTGGTGAAGCCGATGATAAAAAAAAGAATGAACTGTTTGGAAATGCAAAGGCATTTCTCAATCCGATCAAATGGAATGAGCCGTTTGGTCTAGTCATGACCGAGGCGATGGCAACTGGTACTCCAGTAATCTCCTTTGCTCGTGGAGCAGCGACTGAAATAATAACAGATGCTCAAACCGGATATCTGGTAAATAATATTGACGAAATGGTAGAAAAAATGAAACAGCTAAATAAAATAAACCGCCATAAATGTCGCCTACGTGTTGAAGAATATTTCTCTGGCCCGACTATGGTGGAGGGTTATGAAAAAATATATGGAAAATTACATTATGTAACTCTATAAGATATAATATGTCAGAGCTTACAAGCTTCAATGTCTTTAGCACGTTTCCATAGATCTCAAGGAGGATAAAATGCAAGAACTTACAGTTACGTATTTCAATCCCAGTAGCGATACTTTTAGAGAACTTCAGAATAGGCCTTTGGCCACCGTCAAGCGTATTGCTACATCCCGATATTTCCAGTTGGATCCGATTGGGCCGCATGAGGTACCCTTATATATTCCTCATGTAAACTCAAGTTTACGACAACTAATTGGATTTATGACAAGCTATACATCTCTGTGTATATTTAGCAAACGACAGTCGGTCATTATTGCTATACGCCAGTCGGAGGAGTGCGTATATATGGCTGTCAGGACACGCAATCGATATGCTTTTTCTTTGCTTCCTACAGATTTTTTCATTGAAGCCCTGAGTCTGTCTACGCGAGGTAAAGCATATTCAAAATGTTTGGATTTAAACTATCGCATATATGCCCATGCGATCGACATCCAAAAGATAAAGGAATATCGGCGGAGACTGTCCTATACCAACGTAAAGAAGTATATGGGTTGGGACTGGGAGGCGACACTTCAGATCAGTCGCTAAAGACGCTAGAGTGGTAGAAAACTTCTACCACTCTAGCTACTCTTTTTGCATTTTAGTTGGAGGCTAATAAATCTTCGTAATACATAGGATTACGCACGAAATACTCAGAGTTGGGGAGTTCAGTCACTATAAAGGGGTAAATACTCACGCGTGTAACAAGAGCCTCACGCAAACACATTTCACCTCGCGAAGTGAAAGCGTGTATCACCATCTTGTCGCCACGATAAGACATATATGCTTCAGATTGACCTCCTTGATTCTGTGAAATGGCGACTGCTAAATCTATTATCTGTGTGCCCATTCGATCAACTACAAAATACACGATTTTGTGTTTCTGCAACTCATCCATTTTAATTCTCCTTATTGATCTTTCCTCACATGCAAAAAAGAGAGCTCTATTATAGCATGAAGTAAATCTTATACAATTGACACCCACTGCAACTCACCCATATTTTTTAAAAACCTATAGTATTGCATTCTTACCCTTCATAAATTATAATTACTCACAGAAGCATTCGTGCTTCATCCTATGCACTTTGATTTTTTTGACAGATCCTAAGGAGGATTTATGCAACCTTTGAACATGACAAATACCCTCACATTATCTTTTCCTCGATCGTTGCACGACTGGCAAATCGAAGGAATAAG
>CAZPYR010000003.1:0-213 GCA_964590815.1 uncultured Gammaproteobacteria bacterium
TTATGTAAGGACCAGCAAACTTAGTAACACTCGTACTGTATTGTGGCCTTTTGAGTATGGCCATAGCAGAGGAATCTTCCTCGGACTGTGTTCGTTCAAATGTTTCTTTCATACACTAATTTAACTTCTATAACACAATATATCAAAATATTCACAGAATAACTAGATAAGTAGCTTAACAATTACGTATCGAGTACTCACAACAAGCCAAAC
>CAZPYR010000003.1:223-9725 GCA_964590815.1 uncultured Gammaproteobacteria bacterium
GTCGGAGCGGCGGGACTTGAACCCGCGACCTTTAGACCCCCAGCCTAACGTTCTAGCCATCTGAACTACGCTCCGATTTTAGCTGTCAGCCTTATGCAATTGGCTGTTCGCAGTATATTGTAACAGATAAAATGGCTATTTTTGCGGTGGTGTAGTAAGTATGATATACACCATACCGATGATAATCAGAATCAAGACCAGTATGAGAAGCCATGCGGCAACTAGTTTCCAATGCTCTTTTACCCACCTCAGAGGACTGGGGGAAACTGCGTGAAGCGAGTCATACACGTCAATCTGACCCCACCCGAGTTGCAAGAGCGTATCTGATATCTCTTTATCCTTTTTACCTGCTACTTTTGCTTTTTTTATATAATCTACAAGTTCTGCATTTACCATAAATATATGAACTACATTTAGTATATACCTTTTCTCAAATCATGGCTATGGTTTGATCACGGTTTTACAATCACGTTATATAATAACTAGATGACAAAACCTTCACTTGTTGCAATCTTTGCCCACCCTGATGATGAAGCATTTGGACCGGGCGGGACACTTGCCATATATGCAAAAACCCATGATGTATATCTCGTCTGTGTCACCAAAGGCCAGGCAGGGCAAAACCACACTGCCAATCAGGATACACCTATACAGGATATACGTGAAGAAGAACTACGCAACTCTGCAACCGTATTGGGGATAAAGCGTCTCTATTTTCTCGATTACGAAGATGGCACGCTTTCCAATAACCAATATCACGCAATTGCCAATGACATCCAGGTACTCCTTGATGAACTACGCCCGGAAACGCTCATGACATTTGAGATGCGAGGTGTTTCGGGACATATTGATCATATTGCGGTGTCTATGATCGTACATTATGTCTTTCATAAAATTGAATACGCAAAAGAACTCATGCTTTACTGCGAAAAAGAAGAAGTGATAAAAAACTTCCGCGACTATTTTGTATATGTTCCCCATGGCTATGCTGATACCGAAATTGATAAAATCATTGATATCAGTGACGTATGGGAGACAAAAGTAAAGGCAATGTACGAACACAAATCTCAAATAAAAGATATCAATACCATTTTATATGGCATGAAAGAACAGGTAAAAGAAGAATGCTTCCTTATTCACACAAAAGCTGATGATACCATATCGGCCTAACTAGTCTATATTGGCGATATAAAATGCGTAATCTGTTGTCCAGCCTATCGGACATCCATACCTTGGAATAAGAAATGAGCTTTGACAACTTTTGGAGATAGTATCATGTGTCCGCTCACTAAGCGGCTGTATAGGGTCGATATAAATAATACTTACAGGTCTGCCTTCCCGTATTCTGAACTCTTCTACGTCTTTCACATCATCTGCTGAAACCAGCGTCATGACTTGTGGATACAATAAATATTCCATTTTTTCATGATAATGCGGCATATTGTACTCGTGTGGCGCATTGTTGAGAAGGAAATAGGCCCGATCATTGGGACGATCTTTGACATAATTGACGATCGCCTGCAATTGATATTCCTTTAAACCTCCGCCTTCATACAAATTATCGCTTGGCCGCAGATAAAAATAGGTAAACAACTGTGAGATCGCTATAAAACAAATCAGCATACCAGTGAGGATCACCTGGGTATGACGCGGCAGATACTCCCGCACTACAGCCACAAAGCCAAAAGAGGCAATAATTGCAAGCACTGGAGTGATACTCATAAGGCGATGATCTGAACCCGGATCATCAAGAAGCAGCTGATTGGTAAACGGGACGACAAAAAGACAAATCAAAATAATAGTCGAAATACTATTCAGTTTACGTATTTTTATGATTAGAAAGGCACAACCACCGATAAATAGCCAATTCATCGGAAATTGCTGAAGTGCATTGTCGGGATAGGTGAGGTGACTCCCTAGAGGGTTTGCGAAATAGACAAGGAATGAACGCTCATATAAACGAACTAAATAATAAAATTTCTGAGCCGGAGTTTTGGTGACAAACTCAAATTTATTAAATACAAGCCCTGTTTTACCCGTATGAGTCACCACATTGTTTTGAGATAACAAATTGTAGGTAGGCCCGACGCCTGTCGCAAACCCGATGAGAAACATGGCTCCAATAATGATATGTTTTTTAAAATCTATGCCTTGCATGAGATTATGACAAAGCAGATACAGTCCACAAGCAACCGCAATACCACGTGCCCCGGCATAAAAATGGATCAACGATCCGGCTAGCAGTCCAAACAAGAGGTAGCCATGACGATGCTTAGTCGCGTAATAGGTCGCAAGTATCAAGAGCGGCGACAGCAAACTATCGAGTATCACCAGCAACTCTGTCCGACTATAGTGTAGATGATGAATCGAAAGAGTCAAAAATATCGCGGCTACAAAACCCACCATTTTTCCTCCCGCTTTCCGTCCTAGAATATAGGTGGCGATTATAGAAAGAATGCCAGTAATTGCTGCTGGGACAATGTAGGAATAACGTGTAGTTGAAAATATAAAGGAAAAAAGGTACGAAATAAAAGGTATAACATTTCCATATCCTTCATAGGAACCAAAGGCAAACACATCTACAGGAGGAGCATAGCGCATATGTAGGGCATGTAAACCCGCATCCCGCAACTCATCACCGACTGTAACATACGGATATAAACCAAGCAGTAAAAACCGTGTCGTTATGGCAGATAAAACAACAATAAAAAGTGCTGTATCCTCGGCACGAAAGACATGCCGTACATGACGCGCAATTCTCAGAAAATCACTATAGAAGATAAAAAGGATGACTATTAGACACAAAACCATCCACGAAACACCCAATGCAATATTGTATTTTGCATTATGGTCAAATTTATGTAGAATTACTAGCATAATCGTCGCCACGATTATGAGCACATACGGTAAGATAGTAAAAGCACGCATCAACTTATGTTTCATAGATTAACCTACAATCTTATTTATACACAACATGGTACATAAATTCTACGATCAAAAAAAAGTATTCGTGACTGGTGGTGCTGGATTTATAGGACATCATCTTGTAGATGCGCTCATTGCTTCCGGAGCTATAGTTACTATTGGAGATAATCTTTCAACCGGAGCTCTACATAATATTTTGCGTGTATGGAAACGCCATGGATTAAAGCATAAGAAGACTTCTTATGGATACACTGCTGAGAATGGTAATTCTTTTCATTTTATAGACTTTCAAGAATTTGAAGATACAAAAAAAGTATTACAAAATCATGAGATAGTCTTTCATCTTGCGGCCAATATTGGAGGTCGTGGCTATATAGATACTCACCCTGCCGATTGTTGTGAAGGATTCTCTATAAATCAAAATGTAATAAAAGCCGCACACGACGTAGGTACTGAACGTGTTGTATTTGCTTCATCCGCTTGTGTATACCCAACCAGGCTTCAAGACACATACAAATCTAATTATCTCCTCAAGGAATCTGATGCGATAAAAAATAATATTGCAAATGCAGATAAAGAATATGGGTGGGCAAAACTCATGGGGGAAATGACCTTGCAGGCATATTGCTCACAATATGGGTTGAAAGGTGCAGTAACCCGCTATGTGACAGCCTATGGTCCCTGGGAAAATGATACCCATGCTATCATTGCTCTTATTCGACGGGCGGTGCAAAAAGAAGATCCCTATACCATTTGGGGCAGTGGTAATCAGGATCGTGATTTTACCTATGTCGCAGATATTGTGTCTGGTACTATGGCGGCCTGCGAATACGTAACAGATGGATCGGCGATTAATTTAGGTACAGGCGTACGGTATACCATGAAAGAAACAGTAGAAATCATTTTTGACCTATTAAACTGGAGACCCAATAAAATATTCTATGACATATCAAAGCCTGAAGGTGTAAAAACACGAGCCTTAAATATCGGCCTTGCTAAAAAAAAGTTGCATTGGACACCGACATACGATTTAAAAGCTGGACTTGATGCCACCATTGAATGGTTTAGAAAAGAAAAGCCAATTTCAGTAGAGACACTTCTATGAAAGACCTCTCAATCATTTTTCCTGTCTACAATGAATCAGAGACAATTGAACAAGTTTTGCAGGAATGGAAGAAATCCTTTGATAAGACAGATATCTCGTATGATTTAGTCGTCTGTGAAGATGGCTCTAAAGATGGTACAACTGAATTATTACAAAAAATTCAAAAGGAATATAATCTTGTTTTAAATCAGAAAAAAATCCGAAGAGGTTATGGAGGCGCCGTAATAGATGGTATTGCTGAATCAAATTCCACATACTGTTTATGTGTTGATTCCGATGGTCAGTGTGATCCAAAAGATTTTACCAACTTCTGGACAAGGAAGGACACTGTAGATGTCATTATTGGTTGGAGGCAAGATAGAGCTGATACGCTACAACGCAAATTCTTTTCTAGCCTTTTCAAAATATTTTTTACCCTGCTGTATGGCCCGAGTGTGCATGACCCCTCAGCTCCATATGTTTTATTTAAAAAAGAGAATATTATGCCACTACTTCCCTATCTCAAATTTTTACGTGAAGGTTTCTGGTGGGGATTTATTGCAGCTTGTAAAAAGAAAAAACTAACCTTACTGGAACTGCCGATGAATCATCGACCTCGATTAAAAGGTGATACTCAAGTCTACAAACCGAAAGAGATACCTCGAATTGCCTTTTGGAATATGATTGGACTCGTAAAACTGAAGCTTACAAAATAAGGGTGGACCTGAGGGGACTTGAACCCCTGACCTCTTGCATGCCATGCAAGTGTTCTAGCCAACTAAACTACAGGCCCAAATTAGCTGTTCGCTTATATTTTGACTTCTATTGTACCACATTACTCGCAGATTCAGAGTAACCAAGCTGAGGATCTATGCTCCGGGCACGCTCTAAGTATTGATTTGCTTGCTCAACATAGCCTCCTCGATCGTATAACAAATACAATGAGTAAAGAATTTCAGAAGATTGTGGATTTTTTTTCAATGCCGTCTCCAATTTCGTAATAAGCGACAACCGCGCTCGCTCTTCTGCATAAATTGCGGGCTCACGTTCAGAAAACGCTTGTTTAATTTCGGGCAACAAATTACGAAAAGCTGGCACTTCTTTTGCTTGCTTCATAAAATCGGTAAGAGCATTGCTATTATCTTGCGTCAACTGAAAATATAAAGAAGGAATATCTTGAGAAAACACGACATTGAGAATTAAAAAAAAGAAGAGCAATCCATAACCGGTTACGACCACAATATGCCTCATCCACTTCTTGACAGTTTCTACATCAGGTGCCGTGTTTTTCTTATGTGACATAGAGATATTATACTGTGTATACTAATAGGTATGGCTATAGATATCGCCGAATACAAGACATTATATCTCAAGACGGCACGCGATCTAATACAGTCAATGGAAACAGCATTACAACAGATGAATAATGATGCATGCAACCAAGATGCCATTGGAAATTTTCATCGTGCAGCTCACTCATTTAAAAGTCAAAGTTTAGTGATGGGATATACTCAGACAGGTCTTGTCGCAAAGATACTTGAACAGTTATTCCGAGATATGAAAGAACAAGTAAGTTGCGTCACCCAACAAACCATTCCACTTATTGCACACACTGTACAGAAACTTGATGAATCACTAAATAGTATAGAGAATCAAACAGGAGAACTTGATTTCACACAGGAGACTCAAGAACTCAGTAAGCTTACATCTATTCCTGTTCTATAATATTATGAAAATCCTTATTGCAGATGATGACATATTTTTCCAAAAATTTTATTCTTCTCAACTAAAAGAAAAGGGCTATGAAGTAGAGGTTGCGACGAATGGGATTGAAGCTATTGAAAAATTAAAATCCTTTCACCCCGATCTAATGCTCCTTGATATCATTATGCCGGAAAAAGATGGTTTTGAAGTTCTCAGCGAAAAAGGAGCTGATCCCGTACTCAAAAAAATTCCCGTCATCGTCTTTTCAACTCTGGGACAAGAACAAGATATTAAACGCACGATTGACTTGGGAGCACATGGATATATAAATAAGAGTTTTTTTGATTTTGATGCATTGGTGGCCAAAATAAAAGAAGTTGTTAAATAGTATGATAATTACTGAAAAAGAACTTCAGGAGCTTCTCAAAAAAATTGGAATAATTGATGATAAAAAAATAGCGGAGATGCAAGAATTCATGAAAAACGCTCACGTAGATTTTCAAGAATCACTTCTTCAGGCGAATATCATATCTGATGAAAAACTGGGTATTACTGTTGCTAATTATTTAAAGATACCATTCGTCGCACTTTCCAAAATATCTATTCCTCAGGAAGTGTTCCATATAGTACCAGAAAAGATTGCTCGTAAACACAAAATACTTGCATTTGATCGTGACGATACAGGCATAAAAGTGGCTGTAGCTGATCCCCGTAATACAGATATTATTGACCTACTGTCTCAGAAGACACAAGCCAAAATATTTCCCCATCTGGCGACTGAGCGGGATATTAATAACGCTTTCTATATTTTCAAGAAAGATCTTCAAAAAGAATTTGATGATCTTGTCGGGAAAGTGGAGAGTAAAACTCCTAAGTTTCCTAAAGAAATACCTGTTTCTAAGCTTGTGGATCTTATCTTGGAAACTGCTTATTATGACAAAGTCTCAGATATTCATATTGAACCAGAAGAAGATAATGCCCTCGTAAGGTATCGTATTGATGGTATTTTACACGATATCATCACCTATCCGAAACTACTTCATGAGCGTATCATGACACGTCTTAAAGTACTTTCTCGGCTCCGCACAGACGAACATATGAAGCCTCAAGACGGAAAAATGAGAATTGAAATCGATGGCGGACACCTGGATCTAAGGCTTTCTATTATTCCAATTGTAGATGGAGAAAAAGCAGTACTCCGTCTACTTGCTTCAAATAATAGACAAATTACACTTACAGATCTTGGCATGAGTGAAAAGGATCTTGAAAAAGTAAGTCATGCCTATTCTAAATCGTATGGGATGATTCTTTCTACCGGTCCGACTGGTTCAGGAAAATCGACTTCTATCTATGCGATTTTAAAAGTCTTGAATACTCGAGGCAAAAATATCACGACTATTGAGGACCCTGTTGAGTATCGTATTAAAGGTGTCAATCAGATACAAGTAAACGCTAAAACCAATCTTACATTTGCAAGCGGGCTCCGTTCTATTTTACGACAAGATCCAAATATTATTTTGGTGGGAGAAATTCGAGATTCTGAGACAGCTGGTATCGCAGTAAATGCGGCACTAACTGGTCATTTAGTTGTCTCTACACTCCATACCAATGACTCTCCGACTGCATTGCCCCGTCTCATGGATATGAAAATTGAGCCCTTCCTTGTGGCTTCGACTGTAAATGTCATCATTGCGCAACGACTTGTACGTAAAATCTGTGAGATGTGCAAAACCGCAGCAGATACCAATCTCTCAGAACTTTCTAAAAACCTTCCGCCTGATTTGGTGAAAAAGTATTTTGGTACAAAAAAGACTGTCCGTATTTATAAAGGAGCGGGTTGTAAAATCTGCCACAACACAGGATATCTTGGACGTTTGGGAATATTTGAAGTACTGGAAGTATCTCAGACAATTCGCAAACTAATTGTAGAAAAATCCGATTCAGACAAAATATTAGTACAAGCTCAAAAAGAGGGTATGACAACAATGCTTGAAGATGGGCTCAGCAAAGTAAACCAAGGAATGACCACTTTTGAAGAAGTACTACGAGTTACTAAAGTCGAAAGCGCTTAACTATGTTTAATCAGGGAATTTCACTATCAACAAAAGATAAAATAGCCCTACTTGGGAATTTAGCAACTATGTTAGCTGCCGGTATTTCTATTCTTGAAGCTGTAGATTCATTGCTGGAAGATTCTAAAGGCGGCCAAAAAAAGCTTTTACAGGAACTTCGAAATGATCTCATCCAAGGCAAACATGTATATGCTTCCTTTGCTCGATTTCCACACATATTTGATAACGTAACTGTAAATATCATCAGAGCTTCTGAGGAGGCAGGTTCACTTGATGTAACTTTGAAAGATATCAAACAACATATGCAGAAAGAAATGGAATTTATCGATAAAATTCGATCTGCCATGATATATCCCATCATGATTTTCATCGTTTTTTTACTTGTACTTATCATGATCCTTGTTTTTGTTATGCCTAAAATGGCCAGCGTTTTCTCGCGCATGAAAGCAGATCTGCCTCTGCCTACCAAAATCATGATCGCAACATCAAGCTTTATTGTCAATCATTATATTGCACTCATTGCAGGTATTATTGCTTTCATAATACTTTTTATTGTTGTGTATAAAACAAAAAAAATGCTCATTACGAGCATATTTTTTTCATTACCACTTGTATCTGGACTTGTAAAACAAATAGATATCACCCGCTTTAGTCGCAGTATGGGTCTGCTACTTTCCTCGGGACTTACTGTTACGAGCGCGTTGGAACTTTGTGAGAATATAGTTTGGCGTCAAGATGTGCAAAACATGGTAAAGCATACCCGCAAAACTGTTTTGGGTGGTAAAAGACTGTCTGAAGGACTACGTGATTACAAAGGGATGGTACCGATGCTTATGATTAAAATGATTGAAGCTGGTGAGAAGACAGGATCACTTGATAAAGCCATGCAGGATATATCAGAGAATATGGATTATGAAGTTTCTCGAACACTGGCACTCCTCACCACTCTTTTGGAGCCTCTTATGTTGATTGTTATTGGCGGCATTGTGGGAGGGATGATGCTTTCTATAATCGCGCCAATTTACAATCTCATCGGACAGGTGGGAGCTCGATAACTATGAATAAAGCATTTACTCTTATAGAGGTTTCAGTAATCATAGCGGTCATGGCTATACTCCTTTCCATCTCCACGTTTAATCTACTTAGTTTCCAAGATCGAACTTCCGTAGATACCACTGTCGAAACACTCATATCTGACATTAAACACCAACAACTTAAATCCATGACCGGAGCCACTGAAGGAAATCCAAACCCTTCCACATACGGAATTTACTTTCAACAGAACAACTATACACTTTTTACAGGTGCAACATATACTTCCACTGATCCATTGAATTTTAGTATTAATGTATCTGAAACCATACAAATTACAGCGGCATTTCCTCAAAATAGAATTATTTTTGGAAAAGGGAATGGAGAGATACAAGGATTTACCTCGGGAAATAATACTATTACGATACTGCACACCCCAAGCAATATTCAAAAAGTAATCACCTTAAATAAATACGGCACTATTATAAGCATTAATTAACCACTATTATTGTATATGCTCTCTTTGTTTGAACGGACAAAATCCGGACAGTCACTTATCGAATTGCTTGTCGTAATAGCATTACTCGCGGCTGTGCTACCTGCTATCGCCACATCACTCATATCTTCTCGCGAGGGAAAAGTACAACATGATAGGAGACTTGAAGGTGCACAATTATTATCTGAG
>CAZPYR010000003.1:9735-33567 GCA_964590815.1 uncultured Gammaproteobacteria bacterium
TATATTCATCATATTAATTATTATCACCGTGGCCACAATTATTATCAGAGACCTATGACGCGCTTCGTGTAATTCGAGAAGCCGGCTGGTCAAATATCGCGACAAACGGAACTTATCATCCAGTTATATCCGGCTCTTCGTGGACTCTGGCTGCTAATGCAGAGACCGTGGGACTTCTTACACGTCAGATTGTAATTTCAAGTGTTTATCGAGACACAAATAATATCATTGTTACTAGTGGTGGCCTTCTGGACCCGTCCACTAAGAAGGTGGTGATTACTGTGTCGTGGGCAAATCCTATAGCCAGCACTCTTTCTTCTTCTCTATATTTATCTCGTTATTTAGATAATGCCGCATATACTCAGACAACAAAAGCTGATTTTGACACTGGTACTAAATCAAATGTACAGACAACAAATACGGCAGGAGGTGAAGTAACCCTTGCGACTAATGTGAAAGGAAAATGGTGTGAACCTCAGTTGGCGCCTGTAACAATTGATTTACCGGGAATACCACGAGCAGTAACAGCCACAGAAGGTCATGTATATGTGGCAACCGGTGTGAATGCAGTATCTAGTGAAGATTCATTTGCCCATGTGCTTGTGGCAAATACTGACCCGCCTACCTTTACCCTCCATGGAAAAGGAAAAGGATACCGCACCAATGCCGTATTTGGCGAACCAGGTTGGGGCTATGTGGCTACAACAAATAACACTAAAGAAGTTGTCATTTTTAACTTAAATCAATATTCTGACTCTGTAAATAAAGTCTATCAAGAAGCAGGTACCTTTAATACAACAACAAACAATAATGGAAGTGATGGTGCAGATGCTGATACTATTTTTGTATTAAACAATCGAGGCTACGTAACGGCCGGGAATTACTTATATGTTTTTGATCTTACCAGCAAAACCGGCTCTCGACCCAAAATTGGACAACGTATCCAATTTGCAAATTCTGGAGATATTGCTGGCGAGATATACGCTCGAGTTGTCGGTAGTAAGACATATGTTTTTATTTCGATAATTGGGGCAACAGTAGAAGAAATGAAAATTGCAGATGTAACCAGTTATTCTGGTCAATGGGGTATTGTAGGCAGCATAAATATTGAGCCAAACAATTGTAGCACGCTTGAGTCAGGTCAAGCTGTCTTTGTAAAGCCCGATGGTACTCGCGCATATCTTTCATCAGTCAATGACACTACATTTAAAGAATTTTTTGTTATAAATACATCAAACAAATCGGCGCCATCGCTTGTTGGAGGTTTTGCCACAAAACCACCTTGTACAAATGGCGGCGGTTATGAAGCAGGAGGAATGAATCCTGAACAATCCATCGTAGTATCCCTGCAAGAGAATCGCGCTCTACTTGTCGGGACAGATTCTGCCAGTGATTCAATAAATTCTCAGGAATACCAAGTACTTGATTTAACAAATGAAGGCGCGCCTATAAAATGTGGTGGTCTGCAGTTTGATCAAGGGATTTTTGGGGTTGCGGGAGTAAAAGAAACAGATGGAGATGCTTATGCCTATATCATTACGGGAGAGACAGCTTCTGAGCTCAAAGTTGTTCAAGGTGGACCGGATGGGAACTATGTAGAATCAGGAACATTTGAATCAGCAACATTTGACACAGGCTTTACTACTGCTTTTAATCGTTTTCTTCCCACGTATACCCAGCCTGCAAATACGACTATAAATTTTCAGGTAGCGATAGCAGATCCTGTTTCAGGCAGTTGTTCCGGTGCGACATATAATTATGTAGGACCTGATGGAACAAGTAATACTTATTTTACAGATACATCTCAAATCAAACTGAATGATGACAATACAGGATATGAGAACCCTGCTCGTTGTTTTAGATATAAAGCATATATGAGTAGCACAGACTATAATGCCACACCAGTCTTAGAACAAATTATTGCAAATTATTCTCCCTAATGAAAATGCACTATAAACAAAAAAATAAACGTCATTCGGGTTTTACACTTATTGAACTTATTCTTTTTATGGGACTTTTTTCCGTATTGATGGTCGTTCTTATGCGTATATTTACTACAATTATTGAACAACAAGCTGAAGTTGAGTCTTACTCGGCAGTAGAAAGCGACAGACTCTTTATAAGTAGACGTCTTGATTACGATATTGCTCGCGCTACAGCAATAACAGTGCCAGCTAGTCCTGGTAATCAAGGTTCATCTCTTTCACTTACTATTGCAAGTCAAACCTATACGTACGCATTACAAAATGGCAACCTCATGCTCACATCTCCAACAGGTACTGATAGAATTAATCAAGTGGGGACAACCATTCCCACTGTAAATTTTAGGAGATTAGGTAATGTGAATGGGAAAAATAGTATAAATTTATTTATGACAATTCGCAGTCGCATTTCTCGTCCTCAAGGGTTTGAAGAAAAAACTATTAACACAACATTTGGAACACGCTAGACATGGATATAATTTCTACAATTAAAGATCGCTCAGGACAGACACTGGTAACTTTATTAGTCTTTATAGTGGTGGCAACCGCAGTTACATCTACTGCTGTGGCTGTACTTATTAATACCACACGCTCATCAAGCATAATCGGCCAAAGTATAACTGCGACTCAAATTGCAGATAGTGGAGCAGAAAATGCGTTGTTACGATTACTTAGGAATCCTAACTATACAGGTGAAACTCTAACCGTGGGGAACGGTACTGCAACTATAACAGTCAGTGGATCCAATCCAAAGACTATAAATTCTATAGGAAAGATTGGGGACTTCCAAAAGACAGTACAAGTTATAGTAACATATAATAATACAATGTCCGTTACTTCTTGGAATTATGTTTATTAGCTAATTATTTTATGAGAAGTGTTATTTATATAGACCGCAATAATTTATATTTTTACGGAGGCAATGTGCATAGCCCTGTTGCTTTTTCTTTTCCTCAAACTTCAGTTAAGGACATGGAGGTAATCAATCCAGAAGAATTAGCGGTTCAAATAACCGAATGGATTAAGAATCATAAAATTGAATCTTCTCCAACTCTTCTACTCTTAGCAAGTACCATTTATTTTCAAAAAGAGATACCAGATACAACCGCTCCCGATCAACGGACAGAAATGAAAAAAACATTCATTGAGAATATCCCTTTTAATGATACTCATATTCAAGAAATCCTTGTCGGAAAATCCATACTACTTGTAGCGGTAAACACTGATTTTATATACTCCATCCGAGATATTTTTCAAACCTGCGGATTTGTTATTGAAGCCATTGCACCCATTGCAGAGATTTATGGATTACAAACCCCGCCTGCTTTTAGTCCACAGGTTGCCCAAGATGCTTTAAAAAAAATATCTAAAGACAATGGTTTTCCCCTTCATCAACAAATTGAGGCAAACCTTACTCAGTCCGAAGATCCTCTACCTAAAACCCAATCTAACAACAGACTCTATATTATGATTGGTGTTTTTATTATTTTAATTGGGGTGCTTGGTATTTTGTTTTATATGCAACGCAAACCAAATCGGACCAAGCGAGTTGTGCCAACTGTCACCACTGTAGCTTTGCCCTCTCCAACTACAATACCATCTGTTGAAGAACCTCAGGCGTCTGCATCGAGTAGTCTCTCCCTAACTAAACAGAATTTATCTATTCAAATACTTAATGGGTCAGGGATTCCCGGCCAAGCTGATACTATTAGACAAAGGCTTACCATACGCGGTTTCAGCAATATAACAACCGGCAATGCCGGAGAAGTACAATCATCTCGTACCTTAATCATTTTCAAAAAAGAAGTGGGAGAAATCGAAAGAAATGAGATTATTAAAGAAATTGAACTATTTTCGAATAACTATACAGTACAAGAGAAACAAGACATTGATAATGATGTGCTTATTACCACTTCACAACAGACTACTACACCAACCCCTTAGCAATACATAGTTAATACTCATAATTATTCACTGTTTGAATCTTGACAACCCTATAAAAATTATCTATTCTGAATATATTATTAATAATTTCTTTCTTTATCATGATAAATAAAAAAGGTTTCACGCTTATCGAATTACTCGTCGTGATTGGTATCTTGGCTGTGCTCTTGGCTATTACTCTTATTGCTGTAAATCCAGGCGAACAGCTTGAACGTTCAGAAGACACACAGCGACGAGCTGATATTAATTCCACCCTTAATGCTATCAATCAATATATGATTGATAACAATGGACAAGTACCTCTAGGTATTGGGGCATCTGCAACTCCAATCAGTAGTACTGGTGCAAATTTATGTGCTGCTCTTGTACCACAGTATATTGCGGCTCTTCCACAAGATCCTGCGGAAACATCTGCCGATGGCGATGGTGTTGATGCAAGTGAATGTGCGGGAGCATACGCTACAGGATACAGTGTCAGCGAAAGCAATAATCGTGTGACGGTATCCGCGGTTGCTGCTGATAGCACACCTATCACTGTTACTCGGTAATTACTAGCAAATTCACATCCCCTCTATTGAATAATAGAGGGGATTTTTTTGCTTCGTATTGATGTGGTGTATAATAATATATATGAGAACTATTCTTCTTATTGAAGATGATGCCTTTTTAAAACAGCTTTATCAAGATATACTTTCACAGGCTGGCTACACCGTAGAAGTAGTTGAAGAAGGAACGAAAGCTCTAAAACGCATAAAAGAAGGTCATTGGAATTTAGTCTTACTCGACATCTTATTGCCAAATTTGGACGGATTTGCCATCCTAAACAAACTTATAGAAGAAGATAAAAAGCCTACTTGTCCTATCATTTTCATGACTAATTTGGATGCGACAGATGAAGATAAAGAAAAATTAAATAAAGCCGATGATTACTGGGTAAAAAGCAATATGTCACCCCCGGAATTTTTGGAAAAAGTCAAAAAAGCTATAAAATAGAAAGCCCTCTTCTACAATAACTCATTTATAATATATCTATGGAACCTGATGTGTTCACATCATTTGTGAATGGAACTGTGACTGTCGTACTGGTATTACTTGCACTTCTAGTAGCAGGAAGTGTTACTGTAGGGATTCTATATATCCTCATACTGTATCATCGTATGAAAAGACGAGAACAGATGGCCTACGATATGATCACCCTAGAAATACAATTGCCCAAAGAGAATGAAATTAAAGTGGATGCTGCTGAACAAATGTTTGCTTCTTTCGGTTCACTCAAAAAAACTGGCTTCTGGGACTTCTTTGATGTAGATGATGTTTTGGCATTTGAAATTGTAGCAAAAAAAGGAGAAATTCGTTTTTTTGTTACGGCCCCAAATAGCATCGTAGATTTAGTTGAAAAAACAATATATGGTTACTATCCATCTGCAGATATAAAAAAAGTCGAAGAGCCTAACATCTTTACCGATAAAGGAAGTGTTGCTTATACTGCACTAAGACATACTAAAGAAAGCTACAACCCTTTAAAGACGTATAAAGATATATCAAATGACACGATTGGTATTCTGACTTCTGCGCTTTCCAAAATGGATGATGAGGAAGGAGCCGCTATACAGATATTGATTCGAGCAACAGATGGCAGTTGGAAATCTGCCGGCAAATCCTATATTACAGCAACTAAAAAAAATGAAGCAGATCCCTCAAAGGCGACATACGAAACCGATCAGCGCACACTGGAAAAAGTAAATGATAAGGTAACAAGAACTGGTTTTGACACCATGATACGTATCGTAGTTTCTGCAAAAAATCAAGATACTGCCGATGCACACCTCCGCAATATTAAAAACAGCTTTAGTATCCTAGACTCTGATATGAATGAGCTGGGTGAGCCAAAAATCTGGTTTAAAGCTGGGTTTATGATGAATTTTATCTATAGGTTTTTCCCCATTTTTAACCTATGGTTTGAACCTCTCACCTCGATATTGTCAGCAGATGAACTTGCCACTATGTTTCACTTTCCAAATAAATCAGTTGAAACTCCACATATCCAGTGGCTTAAAGCAAAAACTGCACCTGTTTCTTCAGAAGTCCCAACCGAAGGTGGTACCTTCATCGGTTATGGTTATTATCGGGGTGTTAGACGACCTATAAATGTCCATCTGCGTGATCGTATGAGGCATATGTATATTATTGGAAAAACAGGTGTGGGTAAATCTGAATTACTCAAAGAAATGATTAAACAAGATATCAACGATGGTCGTGGCGTATGTGTCATAGATCCACACGGTGATCTAATCGATGATACTCTTAGATATATTCCACCAGAGAGAGCGGAAGATGTCATATTATTTGATCCCTCTGATACCTCACGACCAATGGGTCTAAATCTACTAGAAGCTCAAACTGAAGAACAAAAACAGTTTATTACTGGAGCAATAATCAACCTCATGTACAAGCTTTATGACCCTCAGCGTACCGGTATTATTGGCCCCAGATTTGAACATGCTGTACGAAACGCAATGTTAACAGTTATGTCCGAACCAGGCGCGACATTTATAGAAATTGTTCGCATCATGACTGATCAAAAATTTGTACAAGAATTACTTCCGAAAGTACAAGATCCGATGGTACGTCGATACTGGACAGATCAGATTGCTCAGACTTCAGACTTTCATAAATCAGAAGTACTTGATTATATCGTTTCAAAATTCGGCCGATTCGTCACAAACACAATGATGCGTAATATTATTGGACAGTCAACCTCTTCTTTTGAGTTTAGAGATGTAATGGATAACGGAAAAATTCTCTTAATTAATCTCTCTAAAGGTAAACTCGGTGAAGAAAATTCGACATTTTTAGGTCTCGTAATCATTCCAAAAATTCTAGCTGCGTCAATGAGTCGCGTGGATACTCCCGAAGAGCAACGACGAGATTTCTTTTTATATGTAGATGAGTTTCAAAATTTTGCTACCCCGGACTTTGCAGTTATACTTTCGGAGGCACGTAAATACCATCTTAGTTTAACAGTGGCAAATCAATTTATTGGACAGATGGATGAAGAAGTAAAAAACGCAGTTTTCGGAAACGTCGGTACTATGATTTCTTTCCGTGTAGGAGTAACGGATGCATCCTACCTTGCCCGTGAATTCCAACCACGTTTTGGAGAATCGGATCTTATCAATATTGAACGCTTTCATGCATATATGAAAACTATCGTAAACAACGAGCCTGTTGATCCTTTTTCTGTAGATATGACTAAAGATGTGGATCAACTTAAACGGGATCGCAATGAAAAAATTGCTCAAGCTATAATACAACTCTCACGACTTAAATTCGGCCGGCCTCGAGAAATTATTGAAGCAGAAGTGTCACAACGGGCACGTTTATAATAAAAATTTCCCCGTTGTAACTTATTGATTATGCGATAGAATACATATAGAAGTTATTTACTTTGATCTATTATTAAATAATGTATGGTACTGACCTTTCAATCTAAACTTATTCATAAAAAGCTCATAGCCCCTCACGTATATCATTTAGTTTGCACACTCCCTGACAACCACGAATGGAATTTCACGGCAGGTCAATACATGATTTTTCATATCCCACAAAAAGAAGGCCATCCGGTAAGGAGGTTGTACTCAATTGCATCACCCCCATCACAAAAGAGTTCAATAGATTTTATTATTGAAATCGTACCAAATGGTATAGGTAGTATATATGTTGACACACTTAATGAAGGAGATAGTTTGACTTTACAAGGACCTGCTGGAATATTTACTCATAAAACAACAACGAGACCCTCTATTTATTTGGCAACTGGCACAGGTATTGCACCAATGTATAGTATGATTCATACCATTCTCAATGATGAGACAAATACTTATCCTGTTTATTTATTTTGGGGTCTCAAAAACTGCGAAGATTTATATTTAGATGAAGAATTGACAGCATTAGCTAAAAGCTATCCTCTCTTCTATTTACGCACCTGTTTTTCCCGTTTAGAAAATATATCTCAAGTCAAACAAACAATTGCAGCATATACTGAACTGGGGCGAGTAACACTCGGATTTGAAAAACTTTTAAAAGACACTAATACAAAACCTGATGGGTATGACTATTATCTGTGCGGAAGTAAGCATGTCGTAGAAGCCCTAAGAGAATATTTACAGATAGCAAGCGTTGCAAAAGAACAAATTTTCTTTGAAAAATTTACTTAGTAACCCTTTTTCAAAATGTTGTTACAAAAAAATCAGCTGGAATTTGCGGAAACGACTGTTGTAATGTGACTACTTTAGATATTCCTGAACGTGACACAGCTTCAGCTCGTATTAATTTACCCTGTGAAGGAAGTTGAGTAGCACTTCCCGAGTTAAAACCAACACGAGTTTTTGCAAATAATGATCGCACAATCACTATTTTAGCATTAGGGTATGCATTCAAAGATAGTGGATTATTTGCTGTATTAAAGGCAAAATTCACTCCTCCTAAAAGGACTGTAGCTGAATTTGGGGCAATTTTATTGGTATTATAGGGACCTAAAATATTCATACCTGACGTACAACTTTCATATAAGAACCTCTCTATCTGATCGCTATTTGGTCCATATATAATACTTACTTCTAACGCTGGTGTATTACGAGTATTACAGGCACCAACACCATCTGAGCCATAATAAAAAATAAGTCGTCCAGTATACGAACTGGTAAAAGTAGGATAATTTCCAACATAAAAAGTATACTGGTCATCCTGAGGTACTTCAGGACTAACAAATTGATTAGTTATACTGTCTGTAAGAATTAGCCGGCTTCTTTGCGCATCTATTCCAGGCAAATTGTTTAAACCCACATTGCTGTCAGTATAAGTGAATTGTCCTGTAGATGGAGTAGTCGGGGTATTAATCATATTAATACCTCTTTCTATCCCTGAATCTGCGGCAGCTAATACACGAACACTTTCTTCCTGGGACTTAGTGGACTGCGTTTCCGATGTTAATCTATATGAGAGAGATGTTAAAACAGTTATAACAAGAGCAATAAGAAGCACTAAAACAAGCAACACCTGCCCGCTTTTAGAATTGTACCGGGATCGTATAAAACACATAAGCATTATCTTAATAAATAACCAGTCTTCATCAGCTCATGATTGATGATGTCACGTCAGCATTACTCAAATATCCTTTAACTTCATTGAGCAACTGTTCCGGAGTGTAATCACTTTTGACTATATATCCGCGGACATTGAACTCCAATGCTTTTGCAACTACCAGATCCTGCCCTAAATTTGTCAATAGTACAACCTTACCAATTGGTAATTTACCTATTTTTTTCAAATTCTCCAAAACCTGCAAGCCGTCCATCTTAGGTAAAATGATATCAAGCAAAATAAGATCATAGGCATTGTCGGTAATCTTTTTTAAAGCGAGCTCACCATCTGAAGCATTGTCAACATCATACCCTTCCTGTTGTAATAAAGAGACATATAAATCTAATAATTCTTTCTCATCTTCAACGAGTAGTACTTTTTTTAATGTCTGTGCTGTGTTATCCATAAATTAGGCACCTCCTTTCTCTATACATATAGGAAGAGACACAATGAATGTTGATCCTACATGCACTTTTGATTCTACTTCAATTTTACCCCCATGTAAAGAAACTATCTGTTTAGATATGTATAAACCGAGTCCAGTGCCCGGTTGATTAACATGATTCGCGTATGAATAATCTATTTTACTGAATTTTTGAAATAATTTAGGAATTGCATCTTCAGGGATTCCAGGTCCTGTATCCTGGACCGCTATATATACTTCTTCCTCATCATTGCTAATTGAAATAGTAATTTTACCTTCCTGAGGGGTAAATTTAAGAGCATTCCCTATAAGATTTTGAAATACCTCTCGTATTTTAAGCTTATCAGCTTTTACCATGGGTTTTGTATCTTTTTCAGAAACTGTTTTAAACTCAATATGTTTTTCATCCGCACTCACTTTCAATTCATCATATACTAGATGCACCACATCTCGGATATCTATCACTTCCATTTTAAACTCGATCTTTTTACGTTCAATACGCGATACCGTCAACATATCATTCACAAGATGTATTAGCCGCTCAGTAGAAGAATACGATATCTCCAGATACTTTTTAAGTGGATCCCGAAGCTCTTGTTCTCCTTTGTTTAAAGCCATCCAAAGATAGCTTTTAATGGCAGTCATTGGGGTACGCAGTTCATGTGACGCAATGGATACAAACTCATCTTTTAAAGCATCAAGCTTTTTGAGACGCTCATTGGCTTGCTTTAAGTCAGTATAAATTTGGGCTCGTTCTAAAGCAATACCTGATAAATCCGTCAACTCATCCAGCATGTTCTTTTCTGCTCGTGATAATGAATTTATCTGTTTATCCATACCTATCACAATAACACCTAGCACCTGCTTACCAAATGTAATAGGATAAATCAATAAAGTCTTAACAGAAAGAGTATTGGCAATTTTATTGACAATTTCTGGTTCAACCATTGGCACAAAAATTTGATCGATCTTTTTAGTTATTTTCCGCTTTCGGGTATGTATTGCCTGAACACACTCATTATTCTTATTATTTAGTGATATCTCAACATTTCGGATATATTTATTGTAGTCATGAGATACTTCCTTTTCGATTTTTTTAATACTTGTGGAGGCCGCCTCAATATGTAATTTCCTGCTGTGTCTATTAATAACACCAATAAATCCAACAGGTAGTTTAATTTCCTGAATAATAGCATCGATAAGTTTGCGAGAAGTTTCATGTACACCCAATGAGGTATTAATAATATCGTAGATTTTCCGTAATGCAGACAGAGTACGATTTCGCAGCACTAACTCTACATTCTTTTGATATATTGTTTTTGTTACTTCTGAAATCTCTTGTATTTGCTCATCCGATTTTATGTTTTTTTTATTTAAAGAAATATATGATGTTCGCATATTTTTCATATGTAGAGTATAGCAGTAATTTTATTTTTGTTAAGCGAGCTTATTGCAAGACCTTCGGAAGCTGGCTGAAAGGCAAAGGTGGATGCATCTCTTTTATCGCATCCTTACACACTTCTACAGCAGCTCGCCCAAATAAATTGGCATACTCATTTACGAGATTAGACAGTATGATAGAACCATCGCCTTTTATTTGGATATCATTTGAATTAGTTATAGTAAGCCCGTCTACTCGCCGTGCTAAATCAATCGCAATCGGTCCCATCACTGAGCGCTGTTGTTTTATTATTCTACTTACGGCCTTTTTGTATTCATCCATAAGCGTTATGACTGTTCACTAGCCTTTAATATTTGTTCTTAGTTATATTGTACCAACTTTACGCAAATTATTCATAATTATTGAAACTAATTAAGCCAATAGACATAAAAAAGAACGATGTTGCGTACATAAGGTCTACATACCCTCCATTGGTATAAGTTTCGCTCGCCACCGTATATAAAAAGGTATATTCAGTTATAAAATGGAAAATAAGAGCAAATAGAATACATAGTATTCGATTCCTCATTTTTCCTCCAAGGATCTGATAAGAAAGAAAAAACACTATTGTAGCAATAGAAATAGTTATGCCTTCACCGAATGGATAAAAAAAGTCTAAAAATGAACGCAAAGGGGCAGCAATATCTAAAGTAAACTCTCTTAAAAATACAAAATACACAACTGAAAGGATTACTAATGGGATTAAAATGACAGTGAGTATATGAGCAGTAGATTTATGCACAAATTTAATCCCGGTCGCCTGTCCAAGATAAAAGCTTCCCGAAGCATATAATGGAATTATTGAAAAAAAACCGATATCTGCAAGTGACGGATAAGGGACTTCTACTTGTGAAATAATATTATAATAACTCCATATAAGCTGCCCAAACCACAATCCTATAAGTCCATATGAGAAAGATATAATACACTTTCCCAGAACACTACTCCACCCTCCCCACTTACGAGCCACAATAAATCCTTGTAAAGCCCCAATCAATGCAATGAGGGAATATAAAGTTCCAAAGAGATAAATTTCTGAAGTGCTTACAGTAAGAAAAAAATTAATGCGTATCCACCAAACTACTATAAGTGCATAAAAGATGATGAGAGGAAATGTAAGTTGGTGTTTAAATATTGTTTTCCCCATCTATATAATAAAACCTATAAAAGGGTCTTTTGTCAAGTAGATAGCTATTTAACCGTGTATAGAATACAAAGAATTTGTACTAATTGCAGATAGACCCAAGTCATACCGTGCCATTTCCTCTTTCGAACTGACCGGCTGCAATTCATAATCTTTCATTACATATTCTCTAGATTCGTATAGCTGACTTAATAAATAATGTGCTTCTTCCACATCTGATTCTTCAAGCTGAAATCCTTGACTATGCTTGGCTTCCAAATAACGCATATATTTCGTATATTGTATCAGTGTTTCCATATAACCAATTTGTGCCAAACTGGAGACCGTGCCGGCTAGATTGCCCAAAGCAAAAGTTACTCCGTAATCATTTGCAAACCACGTAAGCCACCACAAAAGTTCATCTACTGCAGTCTGTGGAGACTTTCTGATGTCAATAGATGCCATAAATAGTTCAATGTCGCTCCTTAAGCTTACTTCTTGTGGATGAATCATAGTCCCATGAGACATCGCAGTAGCAGCTACAGCAACATTCGGCACCAGATATACACCATTCTTAACCGCCCTACCAATCTGTTTTGACTTATAATAATTACTTGCATGAAAGGCGACTACACTTAATACGGATGTAGTTACAACAGCACTTTTTAATATAAAGCTTTTATTATTTATTTCTTGGGATATATTTTCATTTACCAAATGCCCCAATAGTAAGCTCATAGCATTTAAAGCCGGTCCATCCACTATATTTACCCCAACGGTACCAACTAAGGCCTTAGTTAGATTCAACATTATTGTTTTAGATTCATTTTTACTAAACCCCATAGCTTCAAGAAGTTCCATTCTTCTATCTCTTGGATAATGTAATAAATTGGATATAAAATCACTTGCAACTGCAACACGGTCATCAGGACGTGCATATGTCTCCTTTTCTCCGACTTTGGCCTTCTGAAGTGCTTCTAAGCCTTGCTGGTATTGCTGCAGCAAGTGGTAGTGCTCAGCTTCCAATGCGTCCGAGACTGGAAAACCTTCTCTTTGAATTTGATCTAAAAAAATCATTGCATCCTTTCCTCTTTTTTTAGCCTCTCCTGGGGCAAAACCAGCTTGTCTAAGGAACTCTCTATGCTCTTGAGAGATTGTGTAGGGTAATAGATAAAATTTACTTAAGTATCCCACTTCTGCGGCGCGCTCAGCATAGGGCAATATATGCTCTGGGATACCTGGAATAATAGTGTGTGTACATTCCATTAGCCTATCTTCACTAGCTGGTAGTGAGTTTAAAAGGCCTACCGTAGGGCGGAGCGTTTCAATAGCCATATGATATTTATTTCAGTATTAAATCATCACCTAACTTTATTAGGCACTGGCTTTAATATTATAGGACATAATTATACCACAAGAAACCCGTCACAATTGCAAAAACTGTCTTTTTTGAAGCCAGAAAATGAGTATGTGGTATGTAGAAGATTATTACTATAGCGGTTATTGACTTTTATATATAGCCGCCTCCATAACAGGTAGTTTATTTGCTTAAATCCGAATGAATGTTATTCAGTTGTAGGAGACCAATGGTCATTATGAAATACGCTAACAAGTATAGATAGTCATTAAAACTACCTGCATATATCTTCCCCTGATGCGCTTGGTACAGGAACATATAATCAGCAACATACTGTATTAGCAGGGCTAATAATATTAATAGTATTTTACCTCTCATTTTTCCTCCTAAAATATTTATTGACAATAAGAATGTTAAAGTTGCTAACGAAATATATATCGCCTGTCCAAACGGGTATCCAAAATCTAAAAAAATTGTTAACGGTTTAGACCAATCTGCAGAATAATCTTTTAAAAAAAAGATGTAAGACAAGATAAGCATGATAATAGGTAAAAATATTGCCTGCATTTTATTAACAAAAGTGCGTAACCCTATATTTACGCCTGCTACTTTAGCCAAAAAGAAAACCCCAAGTATATATAGTGGAATACTCCCAAAATAACCAACATCTCCAATTGATGGATATGGTATTTCCACATGTAGATAATACGTATAAAATGAATATGCCAACTGTCCAAATTCTTGTGCAGCTAAACCTAAGGCAAAAAAGATTATTGATTTCCCCATCTGGCTATTAAGTCCTCCCCACTTTTTTGCTACCACCGTGGTAAATAACGATCCATATAGGGCCATCATCCCGTAGGTTGCGCCAAAAAACTGATAGCCGATATTTTGTATAGGAACATATAGCTGGAGATACATCCACCACAGTGAAAAAAATAGAAAAATGGATATAGAAATTTGGAGAGGCAAATCTTTTTTTATGTTACCATCCATATCTTTAAGATTATACAAAAAAATATTAGAAATCAAATAATTGGTAACAATTCTTCTATTGTATATTTTTTTAAAAAGCTAGAAGGATGCCATGACTCTTTAGCAATCCTTAAACCCTCTTTTCCTAGATCTTGTTGTAAATTCAACAATTTAATGCCTTGCTGATAATAATACATACTTGTGGTAACGAATAAATAATCCCATATTTTTGTATATTTTGTATCAGCTTTAGCAAAATGACCAATAGCATAATTTTGGCTAATTTGCTGGTTTATACTAAACGCTACAATTTCTTTATTTTTGAGACATATAATCACATCTAACTTAATTATATCAGTAAGATTTAAACATCTTTTTAATGCAGTTAATTCATTAATATATTCCTTTTTTGATAAATTTTTCAAAATTATCCATTTATTAAAAACTTTAATAATATTTTTTTTTACTTCCGTCTCAAGTTGATTTAACACAATAACTTCAACCTGATTCTCCCGTATAAATTTATGATAAGCCCAACGCTTTTTCTTGTATGTCAGACCCCTCATTTCAGCAACTGTTTTTAGGTCAAAAATATAGTCGAAATTATCTCTATCCTGCCTAATTTGATAACGAGAATGATTTAATAACTTTTTTTTAAGTACTAACTCTGGTATAAATCTTATTTGAGGTATAAATTTTTCTCGATGAATTAGATCAAAAAGAAACCTTATGGTTGTCCCGATATTTTCTCTACCCAAGAAAGTATAAAATGGTTCTGAAGTTATATAGTCAAAAAATTTAATTATTAGGTTGTCCTTGTAGAGACTTATTTCTGCTTTTTCATCTACATTCCAACTCCATAAACTTACAAAATTGAAATCAGAATACGGCGGATATTTTTGTATATATTCCTCCATCCATTCTCTATCTTCTATTTCTAATTTTTTAAATTCCGGAAATATTGGTTTTGAAACTATGCCCTTTTTTGTATCCATAGGTAAATTTGACGACTCAAAATAATTAAGTGGAATTAAAGTATTCATATAGATAGTTAGTAAACGAGCCACATCCCAAGGCAAAGGACTAATCCAAATATAATTTTTCGCAGCAGACTCTGTCGACTTATATCTTCATGAAATATCTTCGGTAAAAATAGTGTGAGAGAAAAACCTAAAATAATCCCTATAAATACTTGAATACTTCCTGAAAGGACACTCACTAAAGAGACAGGCCCAATAAGATAGGCATAAAAAGCAAAAGACTTAGCTAAGACATACAAACCTTCATTGGCAAACATGACGGCTAAAACTTTGGTAGGAAGAGTTGACTGTACTTTTAAAAAAGATTTTCTTACGGAGGGTATAAAAATAAAAAGAAATAAACCACCCAAGGCTATACCCCAACTTTCATAACTCAATATATGCACAAACTCCGATGCATGAATAGTAAATTTCATAAGAACTGCAGAAAGTGCCCAGAGTATGTCTACTATAAGAATTAGATAAAATGCAGAAGACAATTCAAATGAAACCTGATTTTTATCAAACGACACGCCTATCGAGGCCGCAAATAACAAAAGAAACCCTACAATTTGTCGAAGATTGATTGTTTCCTTCAAAAAAACAAACGAAAATAGCAGAACAAAAATAGGAAGCATTTGAAAAAAAATTATAAGCTTACTGGTTTCACTTTTAGATATAGCTCGAAAATACAATGCTGTTCCGAATATCTGCAAGATACCGCTCGATAGAATAAGCAAAGAGTCATATAAAGGTAAAAGCTTCAGGCCCGTGGACAACCAAAATATAGTACCCATGATTCCTCCCATAATAGCAGCATATATAGGCATTCCCCTATAATCCTTTACTTTTTCTTCAATGAGATACTTGTCAATAAAATTGACTGCAGAATAAACAAGCGGGGAAAGAAGTGCAAAAACAAGCCAATTGTTCATATATATCCTTCTTATATATATCTTAAATTATTCCGGAAGAATAATTGTCAACATATATTATAGGATTCTATTATAACATAATCTGTATATGGAGATTTTATCATTAATTAATACAATTAAACTCTATGACTATTATCTGCTTGTAACGAAGGCATATTATAAAATTGGCTTATAGCAAGTGCCATGAGAGAATATGCCACACAATAAATATAGTCATTAATACCCCCATTTATCCATATACCTCTATGTGCTTGATAAATGAATACATAATCAGCTACATATTGTGCTATCAAGGCTAAAACAATAAACCTTATTTTAAACTTCATTTTTCCAAATATATTTTTTGATAATGAAAGTACTAGTATTGCTATGGATATATATAGAGACTGTCCAAATGGATATCCAAAATCTAAAATTATATTTAATAAAGGCGTAGTTATAAAATTATAATCAGCCAACAGATGGCCGTAAGTAATACCTAAAATTAGTACAGGAAGTATAATGGCATTTAATGAACGATTATATGACACTAGACTAATCTTCACCCCTAATGCTCTGGCCAAATATATAACTCCAACTATATAAAAGGGAATTGTCCCGAGATATCCAATATCTCCTAAGGATGGATAAGGTATTTGTATATCTCTAATTACTATATAGTAGGCATAAAATACTTGCCCGAAAATTTGACCTAATAAACCTAATCCCAAAAAGAGTAAGGACTTCCCTATAGGAGTCTTTAGCCCTCCTAGCTTATACGAAATATTGAAAGCAAAGATTGCACCAACTAAAGCAGTTATAGCATATGTATTGCCAATATAATACCTAAAATCAATACCAATAAAATACCATATTAAACTTAAAAGAAAAAAAATCACTATTACTATTAAATTATGCTTATCGATTATAAATTTATAGATATTAATAAATGTATTAATATATTTATTTCTATTAAAATAATATTTGTTAGGGTCTATTAAATCTTCCTTTATTGAAAAACTTAATCCGCTTTGTATTACCTCAATTTCATCTCCCTTAAGATCTCTCATATCCAGGCACTCCAATAGTTCATTCGCCTCATCGACACTGTTGATCCCCCCTCTTCTGACAAAGATCTTAATCATTGCAAGTAATGCGCGCCTATCTGTGGGAACTCTTTGTCCATTTTGCCAACGGGTAAAGAGACTTACCGCATAAGACATCCCTTCATTTGCCAATAAATCGGCAAACTCCGCCAGAGTTTCTATCTCTGATCGAAGACGATATTTTTTAAATAAGTTTGCGAAAACAAGCTTTTGTTTATTCATAATGCGGATTATTATATACAAGATTCTGTCAACATTATTGACAAACTGAAGAGGTTTTTTTAACAAAAATAGTGAAGCTTATTAACTATTTATTTTTATGAACTTAACTTTTACTTACCTCCATTATTATGCTTCAAAAAAACCTCTGTCAACTTAAATGTCTTCTTGTCAATCCTTTTAGAGGATACACCTCTTACAATTGTACGTAATTATTTATTTTATTTACAGTATTATGAAAAACATACTATTTTTGATAGGATCGGGTGAAAATGATCATCTTGGCTTTAGACTATTTCTACAATACCCTTATGGTAAAAATGCAACTACGGAGTGGAAATTTATATGTATTGATAATTTGTTAGAAAATAAAAGCACAAGTTATATGGAGAAGTTTGATAGTGTATATCACATCAACCTGAATTCAGAGATTGCATCTCATGATTGTGAAGATATAGTTAAAGTGAAGACTATAGATACCGACACCCTCACGGCATGTTCTTATCTACATAGTAGCTATATACTTTGGGAAGGAAAAACAAACACCACCCCTAAAAAGCAGGCTATTGAACTTGTTTACCAAAAAACTCATGATGCACAATATGACTTTATAAGGATGAAAGAAGATTTTTTAAATATCATTTATAAGAGGATCTCAAAAAATACGCCTAAAAAACTATATCAAACAGATAAGACAGTATCAAATGAAGAAAGGATTAAATATCAATTACGATTTAAAGAACAAAGGGAACTTGACTCGATTGACAAAAAGCTACTCTCGTTACCTCAAACAGAGAGCTATATAAGTACCCAGGTGGAAGCTTCCACAGAAATATCTGATTGCTACTGTAGACTGCATAAAAAGATCCGCGATGTCATACATTTTGATGCATGGGTACATCTTACGAATAAGTGATAAGTTTACTCTTTAGAATCTGAATTCTCTCTCATGTGCTGCACAATCATATCGCGGAGGAGTTTAGATTTGGTGATTCCTCGGGTATTACTTGCTTGTTCAAGATAATTTAATAGTTTAGGACTAAGGAAGAAATTAAATCTTTTATCTCTTTTCTCTCTGGCAAAATTTAAAGCTTCTTTCAAAACTTTTTTATAATTTTTTTCGTTATAACTTCGAACAACAAGCTTTTCATCATCTACCACACTTAAAATGTGAGGTTTGTGACCTTCCAAATAAAGAACAATTGTTGGCTTAGAGTAATCTAAAGACTTATCTACAAGATAGCCTGCTCCAAGACTCTGGAAACTCACTTCAAATATACAGATTTCTGCCTTGTTTATATCATCAACAAGCGTAGTAATACTCTGGTTGTATTCATCCTGAGAGTATTTTTGACCAGAGGAAGCTGCATTGAGTATATCTCGAATTTTATGCGTTTTTACTTCGTCATTTACATGATCATATCCGAGTTTTTTTACTTCATCATACATTCCATTGATATATTCATCATACTGACTGTTTGCAGGACTTGCGTATATAAGTACTTTCATAGTATTTCTATTATATCGTGCTTTCTCTCAGAGTCAATATTTCATTGAGTGTTGGGATGGCTAAACCTTCATATGCATGAAGGTCTAAACCCAAGTGATCTATACTAACATATAACTGCTCATTATAAAGATCTGTTAATCCATGATTAAATATAGTTCGAATTTCTTCAATAGTAAGACGACTCAATACTTGCGCCATAGATGGGTCTCGCCCACTATAATTTCCACTATTAAATGTGGGTAATATAGCACCATTAAAATCATAAGGAGGCTCTTTGGGAAAATACATAATTTGATGAGCTTCTTTAGCCGTCACTCTTGGCCAATTACTAATGGCTTTATATACCGCGTCCATTTCTACTGGCATATTTGAACGAGACATTATCGTATTCACAACCCGTGCCACATGATCTACACTGGCCTGTTGTTTCGATTCTCCTCTTTCTGCTCCTCTATAATTAAGGAGCTCTTGTGCAAAAAATGTAACAGGACTACCTTGGTCTTGCAGCTCCTGAAGATCTGCTTGGGCCACTCCTAACGTATACTGTGCAGCTAAAAAATTTTTAAGTACAGTAGCTTCCGATATTTTATAAAAATCATTCGCATAGGTCTCTTTCCATGATTTAAATGCAGAAAAAGGATTTCTCATCATAAGAATAGAACTAAGTTTGTCTGCAGGTATACCAAACCCATCCTCTCCATAAAGACGTACATCTAAAGGATTTAATAAACAGTCTGCCAGCTGCCCTCCTCCTATTGTAGATTTTGAGACGACTTTTTTTCCCCACGTACCAAAATGTATTTGTTCCGGTTCAAGACCCGCTAATATCGAACGCAAAGCAGCTTTATCCTCCTGATAACCAACGGGAAATCCTAAACGTGCCAATACTATTGCCAAGCTAGTTGATCCGCAACGACAATCTCCTAATATTTCCACGGCTTGTTCTACATCGGTATAATCCATACAAGCTCTGATTAGAGGTATAGGTATTTGTTCTGCCGCCTGGCGCCATTCTGTTTTTCCAGTAAAAGATCGTATTTCTTGTCGGTGCATTTTTGCGTCTTGAATATGTAATTGAGCAAGCGAGTATTATACTATAAGATATGCAATTAATCCAATTACTGTAATCTTCCAAAGTAGGTTTGTAAAATATCACGTGCAATAGGTGCAGCCACATCTGAACCTTGACCACCTTCTTCAATTATAACTGTAAGGACAATTTCAGGATTTTCGTATGGCGCAAAGACAGTAAACCATGCGTGAGGTTTGCCCGATAATGCATGCGATTCCGCGGTACCTGTTTTACAACCTACATCTATAGGTTTATTAAGATTTGCGGAGGTAGTCGCCACGGAAGTCGTTGCAGAAGGAGTACTTTCTTTTATCCCAAAATCAAAAAATGGCCATGCAGTACCTCCTGGATCGCATGCAAGCTTCATACCTTCCCTAATAATGTCATATGTTTTTTTTGCGATTGGCAATTTTTTACACACCGAAGATATATCTGATTCACTTCCTTTTTTTAGTAGCATTGGGTTGCAATATTGGCCATTATTAGCAAAGGGAACCGTTGCTAACGCTACCTGTAAAGGTGTGGAAGTAACATATCCTTGGCCAATAGATAAATTGTATGTATCTCCTAAATACCATTGTTCCTTCAAATTTTCCTCTTTCCAGAAAGTTGAAGGGATTATTCCTTCAGCTTCATCTAAGCCAATGCCAGTTCGTGAATGAAATCCAAATATTTCTGCCCACTTTTTAATTTTTTCCGGGCCGAGTTTTGCTCCCAGTTGATAATAATATATATCATTAGAGCGTTGTAAAGACTTTAAGAGATTGACATCACCCTCCGTTTTACCATATTCTAAGTAATACCAGTTGTGAAAATCCCGCTGACCTGCCTTCAACACTCCTTCATCTTGAAATACTGTATCTGCCGTGACGGCATTTTCTTCCAAACCTGCAGCTGCGACAAACATCTTGAAAGTAGAACCAGGAGGATAAGTACCTTCGGTAGCGCGATTGAACATTGGCCTTTCCTGATCAGTCAAAAGCCGAGAAGTTTCTTTTAGAGCGCTATCTTCAAATACCTGAGGATTAAATGTTGGATTGGAAGCTAATATCAATACTTCGCCTGTACTGGGTTTTATACCTACGACCGATCCTTTTTTATCTTTCAGAAGTTCTTGTGCTTTATCCTGAAGCATACTATCTAGGGCTAACTCAATATCATGACCACCAATCGGTTCCATCACACTTAATGATTTAATATACTTCCCCATCGCATCTACTTCTATAAGTTTTTTGCCATGTTCTCCTCGTAATTCACACTCATACAATTTTTCTACACCTTTTTTACCCGTTTTATCGCCCAATTTTAATTTATTTATACATGGATCATTTTTTATATCATTTTTATCCGCTATTTGGCGATAGCCTAGAATATGTCCGGTAGAATCAGGGTTGTAATAAATGCGTGTAGATATAAGCCGACCATTTTTTTCTGTTTCTAAAGGATCATGATTGGCCGCAAGAATTACTCCTTTTCTGTCAATAATTTTGCCTCTTTTTGGCTCGATAATAATCTCTCTCACTCTATTATTATCAGAAAGAGTACTATAGTAAGACCCTTTCACAACAGTTAGATGAAAAAGTCTAATCACAACAATAACAAAAAAAATAAAAACACCCAGCATGTAGAGTCCTAGAAAATAAGGAGAGTAATTATTATTTTTTCTTTGAAAATCCATCGAACCAGTATAACCACGTTGTATAAAAGGAAGTTTATTCATACAGAAGCTACATTATACACCTCTAATATAAGACTCATTCAATGATCTTTTTTTCTTCTTCTGAAGCCACAACTTGAAATCCCACATGAGATTGACCTGCGAAAAAAAGGCCTTCCCCAACCCCAGCTGAAAGCAAGAAATGCTTTTCTCCACCTGTCAAATAAAATGTCTTTGTGATTCGATCTACCGCAGCTGTTGATTGCTTTAGAATAATTTGCAAACTAGAGTTGGTAATAATAGCTTTTCCTTCTTCAGTATTCAAAAAATCCTCAACGTCCTGAGTAATAGTTGTCATACCAAGTTTGTATTTTCTTGCTCTCTTTGCAAAATTATGAAGATACGCCCCTGAATCTTTATTTTTAATAAGATACCATGCCTCATCTACAATGAGCACACGTTTCTTTAGCTCCCCACGACGGACCCGATGCCATATATAATCCAGCACAATATACATTGCAACAGGTCGTAGATTTTCTTCAAGATCCCGAATACCAAATACAGTAAATGGATTTTTAATATCAAAATTAGATAGACTGTTAAAAATACCAGTCGCAGAACCCTTTACAAATTTCTCCAGGCGGTCAGCTAAATCTCGCGCTTCTGATGACTCCATGCCAATAAGAATTTTGTACAGATCTTCAAGCAAAGGAGGCTCCATCTTAAAAGTTTCTGGATCTTGAGTAATCCCTTTTTCCCGATACGTCATAACAAGTGCACGATCAAGAAGAGCATCCTGAGAGGGAGTTAGTTCTCCCATGATCACTTTCATCAATGAATGAAGGTCTAAAATTTTATTAGATAATTCATCAGGCTCAGGATTCTCCGCATTCAGATCAAAAGGATTGAGTTTGTATTCAGAGACTTTTGAAAACTCAATAAATTCGCCATTCAAATTTTTGGCTAGATTGTGATATTCGTTCTCGGGATCAATAATAATTACGTCTACTCCCATCATCAGCAAACGCAAACATTCGAGTTTTACTAAGAAGCTTTTTCCTCCTCCTGATTTTCCTAAAATCACCGCGTTTGCATTTTCCAATGTAAACCTATCAAAGATAATAAGACTTCCATCATGTTGATTGATACCATACATAATGCCCTCATTACGTGTAAGTGATGCTGTAGAGAATGGGAAAGTCATCGCAAGAGACGTCGTATCCATATTCCGCCATACCTGCAACTTGTCGGTGAACATTGGTAATGTCGATTTAAAACCCTCTTCTTGCTGTAGTGTCGCTTGCTTAGAAACAATAAGTAAAGATGACAGAGTTGAATCTATCTCTTTTGTTACATTATCAAGCTCGTCTTTCGTATCAGCTGGGATGGTAACATAAAGACCAAACTGAAAGAATCGCTCTGAACCTTTTGCTAGCTCTGCCTGCAGAGCTAGAGCGTCATCTAATGCTACTTGCACTGTCGGATCTACGACTTTTCCGCCCTTAATGTCACTTTCAATCGTGGCTTGCATTTCTGCGATTTTACGTCTTAATTCATCCAGGATCTCTTTGGACTCTGAGGGATAAATAAACATGGACACATTCAATGGATGATCAAAGGTAATAAGTGAATAAAGCCAGTTGGCTGAGACATATCGTGGATAGCCGACAACAAATAAAGTGCGATAAAATTTTGAATCAATCTTAATGTGATTAAAATCCACCTCCACATATGATGGCGAGATCATATCTTTTATACTCACTTCTCCTCGACCCAGTACCTCAGCTACACTCTTAGCTCCTGTGGGAACTGCTTGTGACTGTGATGGTGCCGGCGGACACCTCGCCCAGAACCGTACCGTCGCGGGTTGGGCACGCCCGCAGAAGGCACGCCCCCTCCGTCGTGGAGACACAATCTCCGTCCGTGTAATAGCCAAATGCGGCGCCC
>CAZPYR010000003.1:33577-43637 GCA_964590815.1 uncultured Gammaproteobacteria bacterium
TTACTTGCAAATAGATTAAACATAAATTGTTAGCCGCTTGTTAATACGATATCGGTATAACTATCTACAGGAGCTAATTGTTTTCCTGTAGAGGATGGATTATAAAGATTATAGAAAAGCTCTGTGAGCTCTTGCTTCTGAAGGACAGTCGGCTTCAAACCCACTTTTGCAAGCAATCTCAGAAGATGGTCTCTTTTTGGATATAATGATGTCTTTGCCCGGGCATATATATATTCTTTTCCATACTTTTTTGCTTGCACGCCACTTGCGCCCATTTCCAAAGGATTAAAAGGTATAGCGAAAAAAAACCGCTTTTCAAGCACTGTATTCTTTTTTACTATTTGCTTAATAAATTCACGATAATCTGATAGTCTTTTTTTAATCAACTCCTGCTTTTGTTCTTCAATTTTTGCATTCAAATATTCTATATATTCGGCAATATTCATCATTTTAGATATAATCACTATCTCGACAGGGAATGAAAGAGAGTTGAGAAGGCTTCCATAAGTATAAATCATCGACATTTGATCTTCAGCAGAAAGGAGCCAGAAATTAACTGCTCCTACTTCCATCACAGTAATAGCCGAATGGTCACGCATGAGCATAATATCATCACGGATATCCTCAATCTCAATAAATTGTTGTGTAGTCGCCTTTTTAGGGGAAGTTGGTTTTGTTTTTGCCATAGGGTATACTCTTTTTACAAAATTTCTTTTGAGTAAAAAGCAAGGGACGGCTGCTGTTTAGCACCTAAATGTATATTCATTGTATCAAAAAAATAGGCATCATTAGGATCGCTTAATTCAAACATGTAGTCGCCCTCTGGTAAAGGGCTATAGGTAGCAAAAATCCCATGTGGATTGGTTTTTAATAATCGTAGTTGTTTGCCTGTTTTATCTTTCAAAGAGACAAGTATACCCGGCAACGGGATCTGTTTCCTGTTTTTTACCACCCCGGTAAAAAAAGGCTGATGAGATAAGCCTTGCATTTGTTTTAAACTCTCTGATATAGAAGATGCGGGTTGTACAGACTGCGAAAGAGGAGGAGATATGGAGGGTGTTGCATTAGGAGCTACATTTGTAACTGGATTAGATAAAGGAGCAAGGAGTTTGCCTGGTTGTTTTAAAAGAGTGTCAATTTGTTGTTTTTTCTTATCATTGGCCGGAGGTTGCTCTGTTTTCTTTTGCGCTAAGTATGCTTGTAATTTCTCTTTAGAGTCTACATGAGCGAGAATGATGTGAGGATCATTTAAAAAATATAAATTTTTTAAAAAATATACAGGATCATTGTTTTTATGATAATAATATTGTGTCGGCGAATTCATTCTTCGGATAAGGTTTCGTACCCATTCTTCTAAAGGTCTATCCTGATAAGGTATAAACGCAAAAGCCACTCCCACTAAAGCTACTACTAATCCGAGCAACGCATTAATAAGGGGAATGGGGATAATTTTAAAAACAACAAAACCTGCTGGCAAAGATATGACTAAATAAAGAAATTGCTTTAATGTCATAAATCCTATCAGCTTGAATTCAAAAGAAGTAATCTGGCGTGGGATGGGATGTTGATCCATTCTTTTAGTATATACAACGTATCCCTATCTTCCCAGTGCCTTCTTAACCAAAGCATCCGCCTCAGCGTTTTTATCACGTAGTACATGAGTATAGGTTATAGGTACGGCCAACTCCATCTCAAGGAATTTTACCTGCGTATGAAGAGGTTTTATATCAATATGTTTGACTTTATAGAGTCCATTTACCTGACGAATCATCAGCTCCGAGTCAGCAATTATGGCAATATGCTGAATTTGGCCACTAAAATGAGTTTTAACATAGCTAAGAGCCCGAATAAGGGCTGTATACTCGGCAACATTGTTAGTAGCCAGTCCTATTGCCTCAGAGTGCCTATAAAGGCAATTTTCGCCCTCATGGATAAGAAATCCTATTGCAGCGGGCCCAGGATTATTTAAAGAACCGCCATCAGTATGAATAGTGAGGTGCATGCTGTAATTGTAGCATGACAAAAGAAAAATGAGGGAAATATATTAGAGTTCACCAAGACGTTCTTTTCTATCTGCTTCCTGCTTTACCAGATTTAAGAATCTTTCAGTAGAAGATATCCGTCGATGACCTACAATTTTAGCTATATACTCAAGAGTAGCTCCGTTTGTAAGCTGATGCGCAATAAATGTGTTCCGTAGATCATTGACTGTGGCATTTTCAATACCAACTTCTTGAAAACAACGGTCAATAATTTGACGTATATTTCGAATAAGCAGCGGCTTGCCCGTACGAGTAATAAATACATTTTCAACTTCATCATGGCCTCTTGATTTAAGATAACGTTCCAATGCTTTTTTGGCTGCTTTATTGAGAGGGACATCTCGCTCAATATTTTTACCATACTGGCGAATATAAAGAATTTCTTCTTTAATATCTTGTGTACGGAGTGCTGCAAGTTCGCCAATTTTAATCCCTGTCTGAAGAAGGACTTCAACCAACGCATAAGTGCGTGCTTCTTCCTTGGAGACATCTCGTAATGCTCTATATTCAAGTTTACTTAAGATACGAGGTGGTGTCTGTGTATATTTAGGATGAGATATATCAAAAGCTGGATTTGCTGTAATAATATCATCATGCTTTAAAAATCTAAAAAATGTTCGAATAGAATTAAGTTTTCGTGAGGCTGACTTTTTTGTATATTTCTGACCTAAAAGACTTTGAATAAAACCCTCTATGTCCTCTTTTTTGACATCACGTATGTCGCTCTTCTCTTGAGAGGCTAAATAGCCAATAAATTGTTCTAGATCTTTTCTGTAAGCAATTACAGTAAATTTAGATCTCCCTTGTTCATCTAAGAATGTAATAAATCGTCCTAGAAGCTTGGGTAAAAAATATTCATCCATATGAGCCTATAATATAACACATGCAGATAAAAAAGACAACCCTTGTTTACAAAGGTTTTTACATATATTCTGCGTACGTGTAATTTAAAACAATTAACAACAGCATAATAGTACAACAAAAAAATAAAAAAACAACTGAATTTCCTCAAAACTGAGCTGGAATTCTCTCCTTCATTTATGTACAATAATATTCTTTTATTAATTGCTTGTATTTCTATGGTCACTATATATACTAAGAATGAGTCGTTCCAACAAGAAGTTTTAGATTATAAAGGTGTTGTTCTTGTAGATTTTTATGCTGACTGGTGTGGACCTTGTAAAGTAGTATCTCCAATACTTGATGAACTGTCAGAATCAATAAAAGATGTAAAATTTGTTAAAGTAAATGTTGATGAAAATCAAGAATTAGCCGCAAAGTATTCAGTATTTTCAATTCCAACCTTTCTAATCTTTAAAAATGGCGAAGTAAAAAATCAATTTGTCGGGGCACATAGCAAAGAAGGCTTTGAAGAAGAAATAGAGAAAGTAAAGACAGGCTGATAGTAAAAATCAGTGAGTTTTATCGCATCATCACTCTCACAACATGTCCATGTATCTTTTTAAGGGTTAAATGCCCACGATGCAACATATACATGGCCAGTTCTGAAAGCCATCTCCACGAGGAAGAAATTGGCTTTTCCAGCCCTTCAATCACTTTTTCATCTGCTATAGGAAGCTGTATACGATGCTTCGGATCCAAAGAAGTAGTATCTATCGCGGTAAGACCAGCTTTTTTTAATGACGGATCTAGTTCAATTTTATGTTGTTTTTCTACCTTAACAAATTTTTCTAGTTCTTTATCTTCCAGTGTAGGCTCTATCTCATCAAACTCCATTTCAGGTTGAGGTTTTCGTTCTGGAGCAATTTCTACGGGCTCACCTTCCTTGGAATAAGATATGGTTACATTACTTTTAGGCTTATCATCTTGTTGTTTTTTTTTATTATGGTCATCGACAAGATGCTGAATATTTGTATATGACATATTTTAAGTATAACAACTACCTTGTTTGTTTTTTAAGTGCAGAAGCAATAATTGGCTCCCAACAATTTGTTGAGGCTCCACATTTACAGGTCAACCGTCCTGCTCGACGCACGGATGCAATGTTATATTCATGAGCTTTTTTACAGCTGGGACATGAAATTTTTACTGATTTGTCCACGGAGGTATGAATACTCATACTTTCATATGTAGAAGGACTTCCAAATATTATAGATGTGCCTTGAAGAGCCGAGCTTATAGATGAACTTACACTAGCTCCTGAACCGGTCCCACAGGCATTAGTACCTGGAGTGTATTCTTGCTGCTGATAATAGTAGTACATATGGGACATAAGAGAATCAATACCGAGAATATTTCTTGAAGAAACAGATTCTTCTATATGAGATATAGTTTGTCTATCCCAATCACCAGAGACCTTAGCTTGCACCATTTTTTCCCAAGTTCGAAATCTATCAACTAGACGTAGTAAAAAAACATTCTCATCTTCATCAAAATGTTTATCTTGTATTATTTGATCAAAAACAGCACGAAGAGCGGGTACAAGATTCTTATAATGTTGCTGCATCTCTTCGTATGATGTTATATATTCATCTTGTACCTGTGCTCTTCCTTCCGGTAGAAGCTCTTCCCATTTAGAGTTTAGTATTGATTGGAGCTGAATTGCCGCTCTATCATCTCGTATGTCTGTAATCTGATATTGTTCATGCAGCGGCAGCATCGTGCCTAAGAGTTCACTAGCAGAGATTGTTTGTCCTGTGGTCATCTGCATAACCTCTTCTAATTTTGTAGGAGGTAAATATGTACGAAATGCACGAGAATATACATAAGGGACACCATGCTCATCATAGACCATTTGGCTTGCACGCACAAAACTATGATCACCAAACATGGTTCCTTTAAGCTTTTCCTTAGGCACATCAAATGGTGCTGGACTAATATCAATCAGTACTTTATTACTTAAATATTGTTGTGTTTGTCTTTCCCAATCATCTATCTGATCTGTTTCTTTGTTACAACGCTTTACATACCAATCCGGACCTCCTTTGAGACCTGCTTCTTCGTAGCTTTCTCGCGCAGACTTGCCCATTGGCTCAATCCACAAACGAAGATTACCCTGATCATTTACCAATTGATGTTCATAAGAAATGGTTCCAAGCTTTGCGTAAGCTTCATTCGCATAATATTCCGATTGTGCCTTGAAAAATTGCCAATAAGCTTCTGGATTATCTCCAAACACTTTCATGGCACGAACTTTGCGCAGCTCATCTGCTAAATCCATGGCAAAAGGCCTTTCTTTTACCACACCCACAACTTTTTCTGTCGGAGTTTTACGCACTTGTTCCATCGTCGGAATAGAGCGCAATACATACTCCAACTCCTCGGGATGATCTGTTGTTTTCTCAATAGAAGGAGTACGTAAAAAAGTTGCGATATTTCTGTTAATTAGTTGTGTGGGATATTGATGTTGTTCTAAATTCATACGCACCCTGCTCGGGGTCCTTACAAAAGGACAAATCGTTTGGTCGGTCTTCGGACTTATCTGGTTAGCCAGACATACCGCTGCGGCACAGTCCAGGATTCACACCTGGTTCCCTTAGGTTTCAATGTAGCGTGTCTTCCCTTTGCGTATTGCAAAAGTGACACACACCAAACGCAATTTATTAATGTGTAGATATAATACTCTTTATAACCTAAAAAAACAAGAATAATTAGGTAAGAATATCTGTCTCGGCATACTTACGTGCGAACATAAAAAGCAAATCGGATAGTCGATTAAGATACTGTAAGACAACCGAATCATCTTCGGTATGTGTTTTGTTTAAGGCAATATAAGCTACAACTCGTCGCTCAGCGGAACGTGTGATGGCACGCGCTACATGTATACGAGAAGTAATCTCGGTCCCTTGAGGTAGAATAAATCTTGTAAGCTTAGGCAATTGTTTTTCTAATGTATCAATAATAGTCTCAACATGCTTAATTCTATCTATGAGAGTTTTTCCTTGTACTGGTGCGCCTGCTATATACCCCATAACCATATATAAATCTTCTTGAATGTCACTCAGTAGTTTTATGTCTTGCTCTTTTTTGATAACGGAAATTACCATACCTAAAAAGCTCGTAGCTTCATCCAAAGCGCCACAGGCCTCAATCTGAGGATCGTACTTTTGGACTCTATTTCCTCCAAATGTAGCCGTTGTCCCGGTATCACCGGTTTTTGTATAAATTGCCATAAAAGAATATAATAAACGATAACAGAAAACCGGATCATCTAGATCCGGCTTCCTATTTTAATAATTTCTGTTCAACATGAGCTCAACATTCTGCATGTCCACAGCCATAACACTTAGCACAGCCTTCTTCGCGTGCAAGGAGGGCTTCACCACAACTTGGACAAATATCAAAATGTTTTTCATTTGCTCTGACTTGAGCCATAGCCTGCTCTGGCTCTTGTAATAAAGCGGGTTGCTCTACTTCACTTACAAGTTCAGCTTCTGCATGGCCATTACCATTGGTATGTATCTCTGATTGCATCTGTTGTTTTTGCTCTTGCAAATGCTCAAAATGCATAGTGATAACTTTAGCTACTGCATCAGGTAAGCTACGTATACGATCTTTTCCAAAACCCATAGTGCGTCCACCACCAATACCTTGCAATTCTTTTACGACATTTTTAATACGCTGCTCAGGAGACACATTTAGTGACGTGCGGAAGTACATCGATATCATGCGTCCCAAACCCTCAGCCATGGCAAAAACATCGCTTCCTGCTTTTCCAACTGTAATAAAGATTTCATGCGGCTCCTCGTTTCCATTGGTATTAACAGTAATATATGCACGTCCGACTGGAGTATCAATTTTGTAAGTTGATCCATGCACAACCATCGGCCGAGGCTTTACAACAGGAAATTTCTTTTCAACAATCTCTTCTTTCTTTCCCTCTGTTTTTCTTTCTAAGACACCCTGTCGAGAACCTTCACGCATATAGGCAATACCCTTTAGACCGTTTTCATAAGCCATCGTATACAATCTTTTGACGTCCTCTATCGTATGTGTGGTTGGCGCATTCACGGTCTTTGAAATAGACGCATCTACATACTTTTGTATGACCGCTTGAACCATCACATGATCTTCAGGTGACAAATCATTGGCGGAAACAAAAAAGTCAGGTCTTTTAATATCTTTTACATCCGGATTTGCTGCTCGATATTCGGCATACCATTTATCATATAGATGATGACGGATGACATGCTCGCCCAGTCGATCACGACGAATAAACTCAAACTCATATACTGGTTCTATCCCCGATGTTGTATTCGACATAAGAGAGGTTGAACCTGTTGGGGCTTGCATAAGGAGTACGGAATTACGAATACCACCTTCTTTAACTGCCTTTCTTATTTTTGCTGGCATCTGTTTCATAAAGCCACTTTTGATAAATTTCTTGCCATCAAATTTGGCAAATGGCCCTTTCTCCTTGGCCAGTTCTACCGACGCCATATATGCCTCGTAACAAATGGTTTGATATACCTTTTCAATAAATTCCAAAGATTCAGGAGATCCATAACGGATATGAAGCTTTATAAGCGCATCTCCAAGCCCCATAGTACCTAGACCGATACGTCTTTCCCCTTCTAACTGAGTTTTTTTAATACCCGGGAATACATACGGATCCATATCTACGACATTATCTTGAAACCGTACGGCAGTATGTACCACTTCTTTGAGGGATTCAAAATCAAACGCTCCTGGATTCATAATATCATCCCCTTTTACAAGTGCGGCAAGATTTATGGAGCCAAGATTACAAACACCCCATTCTGGCAAGCCTTCTTCTCCACACGGATTTACACAAACAATACGATTCCAATAATAATTGTTATGCATTTTGTTATATCGCTCCATAAACACAACTCCAGGTTCGGCAGATTTCCAAGCTGCCTCGGCAATAAGATCCCAAATTTTTCTCGCTTTCACAACTTTATGGACATTAATCTTTTTACCTTTGGCTTTCCAATCTTCTATATCTCCGTTCCATACCGTATCGTATTCAGGGTCATTTTTATCTGGGAATATAAGTGGCCAATCAGCATCATTCTTTACGGCATCCATAAAAACATCAGAGACACAGACGGATAAATTGGCTCCATTAATACGGCTTAAATCCTGTTTTACAGTAATAAATTCTTCTATATCAGGATGCCAATCCCACAACATCAACATGAGAGCTCCACGTCGAGTACCTCCCTGTTGGATAATATCTTTTGTAGCAAGTGAAAAAAGTTCTGCCCAATTACATGGGCCTGAAGAAAATCCATTGACCTTTTCTACGCGGGCACCCCGAGGACGAAGAGAAGAGATATTAATCCCCACACCACCGCCTCGAGACATAATCTCAATCATATTCCCAAGCGTTTCCAATATACCTTCACGCGAATCACGAGGTGAAGGGATAACGAAACAATTATAGAACGTGACATTATAACCTGTTCCAGCTCCTGCAAGTATACGACCACCAGGCACATATTTAAAGCCTTCCATAGCCTTGTAAAATGCCTTTGTCCATTTACCTTGAGTTTCTGGCTTTTCCTTTTGAGCAACTGCATTTGCAATACGCTTCCACATTTCTTCAGGTGTCTTTTCTATTGCTTTACCATCTTTATCTTTGAGTGAATATCTATCAAGAAATACTTTTTCTGATACGCCTTCTAATTTCATATATCTAACATGAACTAATAATGTAAGAGTTACTACTCTGTTAACGTGTCAACCTTGCAAAGCGCAGCTGGCACATTAACCCGTTAACAGAATACTCTTATAAAAGTTTTTTAAGTTCCTTCTCAAACTCCTCAACATCTACAAACCGTCTAAATACAGATGAGAAACGTATATAAGCTACCTTATCTATTTGCTTGAGGCGACTAGCCACAAGGGTACCTATCTCTTGACTCTCAATTTCAGTCCTTCCTTGTTGGACAATTTCCTGTTCTACCTGGTTGACAATTTCCTCCACCTGTCCTGCGGTGACTGTCGTCTTGCCCACGGCTTTAAAAATGCCCTCCAGCAACTTTTTTCGATCGAAGCGCTCTCGACGCTGATCTCTTTTTATGACTAGTACTGGCAATTCCTCTACTCGCTCGTACGTGGTAAAACGTTTTTTGCACTCAGGACAAGATCGACGTCTTCGAATCGTCGTTCTATTATCGGAAACGCGTGTTTCGATAACATCTGTGTTGTCATATTGGCAGAATATACATCTCATATCTTGGGTACATTAAAAATGTATAACACTATCTGTAGGATTTCAATGATCTTTATTATATCAAAACATATCAATAAATTCCCTCACTTTTTCCTCAACAAACCTATAATACATGCGCCTCTTTATCTTATATTTATTGAACACATATTCTCTTCCTTCCTGCTCGGGCGTGGAATTCTCATCTGATGAGATACGGTCATGTAGTAGGTTCTATGTGGCGAAACACTAAATATAGTAGATAAATCATCAATTGCTTCTTACATTACAGATATGTACGAATATGGTTTGACCATGTTTTCGTAGACTCTAATATATATCGCGCTATAAAGCCCAAAAGAAAGGCTGATTTACGTTGAGGACTGTACAGACAATCTAAGAATAATTACTGATATAATATAGATATGGAACGATATATTTTAGACACCAATCTTTTTTTCAACATGCAGGCTGAGATGGGACTTGGTGATAATACGGAAATAATTATTATTCATATGACTGAGGCTATAGAGAAGGCTCAAAACAAAGCTGAATTCTATATGCCGCCCACCATTGTAGCTGAAATTGAAAGTTTTTTTGAGAATCCTCATCAAAAGTTTCTCCAAAAATTCATTGGAAATATTATTGTTAAAACACCTAGCCTAAGTGAGATTAATATTTCAGCTTCCCTTATTGGCGAAATAATAGGAGAAACACGTAATCGAGCCTTCCGCGGAATGAAAGTAGGCGAGGAGGAGATATCTAACGCCGCCTCTCTGTTTATGGGTAAAGAAGAGCTAGGAAAAAAAGAATTTCAAATGGCCATAGGTCAAATTGTGACCAAATATCGAGATCGTTATCGGAATGCTACTCGAACAGG
>CAZPYR010000004.1:0-40130 GCA_964590815.1 uncultured Gammaproteobacteria bacterium
TCAAAAGATGTATAGCATCGGGCGTTATGAGATTTTTTTCAATCCCATACATCATGGTTCCAGAAAAATAATCTTCAAAATCATCAGGATGGGAAACAACTGCAAGTATTCTTTTCTTACCTCTCAATATTTCATCGATATTGTGTTGTTTTGTCATAGCAATTTTTCATCCCGAATCCCGATGCGGGATCCAAGGATATATTCCTGGATTCTCGCTTTCGCGAAAATTACAATTGGTAACTTATTTAATACTAAGGTAACGTTCACCTCGATCACAGAAAAATGTCAAAAAAGTTTTACCATCATGTTTTGATAGCTTTCGAATACCCGCAATATTAGCTCCGCTGGAAAAGCCTACCAATACACCTTTTTTCGTGGCTATTTCCCGAGCAGTTTTTATTGCATCTTCTGTTGATACTCGTACAACTTCATCAACCAGTGACATATCAACAAGGGGAGGGATAAATCCTTCTCCAATACCTTGTATATTATGTTCACCTGGCTTATCCCCACTCATCACCGCTGATTCATCGGGTTCAAGAGCAATCATCTTTACATGAGGATAACGTCTTTTGAATACTTTTGCAACTCCCATCAAAGTTCCGCCTGTTCCAATGCCATGCAAGATATAATCTATTTTCCCTTCCGTTTGTCGTATAATTTCATTTGCTGTGGTCAATACATGTTCTTCAATATTATCAGGATTGGCAAATTGATCAGGTACAAAAACATTCTCCATTTCTTTCGCCATGTCATCTCGCTTTTTTATTGCGCCTGCTGGACCTTCTTCATAAGGAGTGAGTATGAGTTCTGCACCAAATGCTTTTATCATTTGTATACGCTCTTCACTCTGGCCTTCCGGCATGACAGCAATCATCTTATATCCACGAGCTGCGGCAAGTGCACTAAATGCTATCCCGGTATTTCCGGTAGTCGCTTCAATGATAGTGGCACCTGGTTTTATAGTACCTTGACGTTCTGCTTTATTGAGCATATAGAATGCCATACGGTCCTTTGCGCTACCTGTCACATTATAAAGCTCCATTTTTACTAAAATTGTTGTATTAGGTATATCCTCAAAATCCATAGAAATGAGAGGGGTATTTCCTATTAGATCAGTCAGTTTTTTATATTTCATATACTATATGATAATTAATAACCAAAAGAAAATCAAGAGATATGTAATTGATACGTATAAAGCCTATAGATTTCACTATAAAAATTTACTGAACGTATTTATGTTAGCAAACTTCTAAATAAATGTCTGTGCATTGCATAAAAAATTATCATATGTTACGATGGTTTTAGCTATATATTGCTACAAAAGCACATGAAAAAGAAAGCAACATTTATTTTTACGAAAAAATTTTCCATAATCAGTTTCTTATTATGTTTATTTTTAATCCTTGCCGTCATAAATTATAAATTTATTCTTTCTCCTTTAGTTTCTCCAGAAAAAGCAGAACCTGAGTCGATATTCCCTCATATCTGGAAAGTACGAAGTATTGAGACTATGAGCCTTACGAAAGATCGTTTATGTAATCAACCTAGTATTTCGTATATAAAAAAGTGGGTTAAACTAGCCAAAGAAGCAGGGGCAACGCATATTACATATAGTGGATTTTATGATAGTTTATCTTGTGGCAACGCCGAAAAATATGCAGAAAAATGGGAACGAGAGGCACGTCAAGTAGGTCTACATATATGGTGGCGGCAAATGTTTACCGAGTTTGAAGGTATAGATAAGCCAGTTGTTTCACAATGTAATGGAGCCAACAAAGGCAACTGTCGCGATTATATTGCCCTGACTGTTGAGGAAATCAAAAAGCACCCCGATAAATATCAAGACGGAGATATATTTAGCGTCACAGCCGAACCTGGCGCAAATCGCATACGAGGTGTCACTTGTATACACGAAGGTCCTTGTGTATTTGAAAGCAAATCAGGCGCCCCGGATGCAATTCCCGAATTTAATGAATGGATGGTCCGCGCAGTTGAAGCCGCTAAAAATACCTTCCAAGAATTAGGGGTAGATGTCGCCGTCACAGCCGGGGGTCTTGATCTGTTTGTAGCAGTAGGTTATGGTAATCCCGATTGGGGATGCGATAATGGCCAAAAGAACATTTTGTATCCTGAAACAGTTGAAAAGATGGGAGGTATGGTGCTTGATCATTACTTTGATGCAGATTATGAAAGTATGCAAAAAGCAATAGATGCAATCAATCATTGTTACCCCGCACATCGATATCCTCATTTAGTATTTCAAATAGGGGAGTGGGGACCGCTATACGGATTAGATACTCCGCGTCAGATTCATGAGACTATGGATACCTTGTCCCAAGCTGGTAGTCGATATACAGCAGTATTTAATTATTGGCAAGGCGGACCATTTGGGCAAGAAAGTCTTTTTGCCGAAGACGGCGAATCCATACGTACAACTCCCAATTATGACGCACTCAAAAAACAATTTGAGCGACAACGTTACTATCCAATCCATCCTTGAGGTCGTGCAGAATACCATTTTACGAGTGATTCTACACTTTGTTCAAGAGTATGTTCTGGTTTCCATCCCAGTAGTTTTTGCGCCTTATCAATTGCGGCAACCATAGTGGCATATTCACCCGCACGAGCTTTACCAGTATCGACCTTTATTTCTTTACCAGTTATATTCTCTACTTTTTTTACGATTTCTCGTACACTGTTACCTGTACCTGTTCCCAAATTGATGATTTCACTTTTACCACCATTCATGAGGTATTCAAGCGCTTTCAAATGAGCCATATTTAAATCGACTACATTTACATAATCACGAATAGGCGTACCATCGGGAGTATCAAATGTACCACAAGTCAAATAAAAAGGTTCTATATCGAGTGCTCCCCGCACCACATTTTGCATCAAATGTACCGATGGTTTTTTGGAATCTCCAATTGTCCCATCGTCTGTTGCACCACATACATTAAAGTATCGCAAGATGACATAGTTCAAATTTTTTAGTTCACTGTACCAACGCAACATTATTTCTGCCATACGCTTCGATTCTCCATATGGGTTGGCCGGGTTGGTAGGATGTTTTTCATCTATCGGCACATACTCTGCCTCTCCATATACCGCGCAGGTTGAGGAGAATACTATACTATGAATCTCATTTTGAATGATATAAGATAAAAAATTCTGAGTTGCACATACATTATTTGAAAAATACTTCTGGGGATTCTGCATAGATTCATTCACACTACAGTTGGCAGCATAATGGAGGACCGTATCGATACTCTTTTCCTTCTCAAATATCTCGGATAAATCTCCTCCTAAATCCGCATGGTAATATCGCAACTGTTTGACTCCATATTTTTCTTGTAAAAGCTTTAATGGTTCTTTATATCCCGTAGTGAAATTATCTATGGCTACAACTTCATAATTCTTTTGGAGTAGAAGATGTGTGGCCACCGATCCTATATAGCCACCGGCGCCCGTGATAAGTATTTTTTTCATAAATAAATAATGTTCTGTAATGCACCTATTATACTCATATTATTTGAGGATTGACAAAACCTCACGCAAGTTATACCATGATATAACTATAAATACATTTGTTTTATGTCACTTACACAAGATGATGTTCAACTACTATTAGTAGCACTAAAACCCACGTTTGATGGCATACATAGACAGTTTGAACAGATCGATCAACGATTTGAGCAAATGCAGAAGCACTATGTACAGATCGATCGACGGTTTGAGCTAATCGAGAAGCACTTTGTACAGATAGATATGCGTCTTCAGAAACACGATGAACACTTTCAGCGGATCGATATTCATTTAGAGCACATCGATGAGCAATTTAAACTTATTGATACGCGTTTTTATGAACTTCGACAATATATGGATACCCGCTTTGATGAAATAAATGATCGTATAGATATACTCATTAAAAATATAATAACCGATATATTTCCCGAATTTATTTCAAAAAAAGAGTATCAACAGCTAGAAGTACGAGTAAGTAAAATAGAAAACAAGATAGATCACATCCATATAGGCCAGAGACACTAATTAGGACAATTTCCTTTTATTCTTCTGATGACGCTCGCTTATAAAAATACCTAGGAAAATCAGAAGAGTACCTGCCATAAAAAAAATGTCTGGAAATTCTCCCAGAAGTGGTATTGCGACAATGATACTAATTACAGGCATAAGATATCCATATAGTCCTATTTCCTGTGCATGCATTTTGGTAAGCGCATAATTGTGAGTAAAATACGCAATTGCAGAGGAAAACAGCATACCGTAGATTATGCCCACCCAACTGCTAAATGTCAGCGCACTCGTACTCCAAGATTGAAGTTCATGCATCATAAATGGCGCAAACGTCATGGCGCCAAACAAAAACTGCATACCCGTGATAAGGAAAGGATTTATTCGCTTACTTACCCTCTTGTTATATACCACAATAAGTACACCCCCAAGCATAGAAAGCATAAAAAACAGGTTTCCCAAGGCAACTTTGAGGGAATCTCCATCTATACTTCCATGAGTCCGTTGCCATTCGCGTATAAAAGGCGCTGCCACAATCACCATGGTACCAAGGAGTGAAATAATCATACCTTTTACCAGTTGCGAATGTGGTTTTTCTTTGAGCATATATACCGAGAGAAAATACAATACAATCGGTCCCAAAGATCCAATGATATGCACATTTATGCTGGGTGCCAGTTTTAATCCCATAAAGAAAAAAGCTACATTGATCGATATGCCCCAGAGTCCTCCAAGCAAAATGTTTTTTATTTCATCTCCTGTCAAATTTTTGCCATGTTTTATCATAAATGGCAAAAAAAGTATCCCGGCTCCAAAAAAACGAATAAAGGCAAGTGTAAAAGGTGGTATATCTTGCAGCGAATATTTAAAGATAGCAGGTGCGGCACCCCAGATAAAAGTTGCAATAAGTATAGCGATTACTCCAGACATGTATTTAGTATCGTGTATTTCATGAAAAGTATCAATATTGAAATATTTTTGTTAAATATAACTTTGCATTGCGCAATATTTAGTCCTATAGTATAATATCGCGTACCTTCACACCATATATTCAGTAAAGAGCTGCATATGCACTCTGTTCTATCCACAAATGTTTACAGAAAGGACACAATCATGTCTCGCCAAGCCACTGCCACCATTTTGTTCGCAGTCATGATGCTGTTGGTCGGATGCAATCAGGCATCTAAGCCTCAGTTCTCACAAGAAGAATATCGCTTCTTATCGTCAGTACAGGACAATGACAACGACACCTGTTCATCTACTCAGACACATCATGAGAATCAGCAGTTAAAAAAACGAGATGAGATTAAAGAAGGAGGTACATATTTCCATGTTTATTCAAATCATACGTTGCAGACTATCCATATCACTAAAGCCCCTTATCAAAACGATGAGTGGGATTGGGTTATAGATTATTATTTGGAAGAAAGGCCGCAATATATTGAGACCCTATATCTTGCAGATATCGGCATTGTTCCTTATTCCCCCAACTGTTGGAATAAATGGAATTACCTCAAATATGCGCCAAATCTGTAAATTCTTGTGATAGATCCTGGAGATAGTAAATACGACAACTGTCGGTTTTGCTATCTCCAGTTTATATCTTTATGAAGTCCTTTATTGAATATATGTTTACATATCAGCTTTTCTTTTTATGTAGATATACGGTAAGCTCACCCAAAATGCCAGTTACAATTATTTGTATTCCCAAAATTATGAGAAATGTGGCATATTGTAAAGCAGGTCTTCTATAGAGAAGTATCCCTTCAAATATTCGCTGATAGGTGATGATGGCCAAAGTAAAAAAGCCCACTCCCGCAAATACACTCCCAATACTTCCAAAAAAATGTAGTGGTTGTTCGGCAAATTTATACAAAAAATACGCAGAGCCCATATCTATAAGCCCAATAAAAAGTTTCTTGGCACCATACTTCGATTTTCCATGCAGTCGGGGACGATTATGTACAGGTACTTCTGAAACTTTGTAACCTTCATAAAATGCAGCCAATGGAAAAAATCTGAAATTATTGCCATAAATTGCTATATCATCTAAAAGTTTTCGACGAAATATTTTAAATCCACAGTTGATATCTGTAAAAGGGGAGTGAAGGTAGCGCTTCAAAAACCACCTCGCACTTTTAGAGTATATTTTTACAAGAGTTGTATCCTGTCTATCAAAACGTACCCCATTTACCAAATCATATCCTTCATGGATCTTATCGAGAAATGTGCGTAAATCGGCCGGATCATCCTGTAAATCGGCATCCATAAATACAATCACATCACCACTCGATTCACGTAAGCCAGCGTTGAGTGCTTTACCTTTTCCCATCTGACGTCCCATTTTTACTAAAAAAATATTTTCATGAGACAAATATTCCTTGATACCTGGCCTGTAATCATCTAGAGAGCCATCGTCAACAAGCACAATTTCATAGGGCATTTCTTTTAGCACCGACTCCTGTTGAAGTGATTTCAGTAGCTCCGGCAAATTTTCCGCCTCATTGTGAAAGGGTATTATGATAGATAATTTTTGTTTTTGTTTCATTTATATAGTGGGTAATACTCGTTTATATACTTCCAGACCATCCTTATTATATATTTTCACATATCTTTTGTCACCCTTGAGCTGAGCATAAGCTGGTATGGTTTGCTTTTTCAAAAAACCGTACTGTACTTCATGAGTATCTATTAGTACATAATCAGCCTTTGTATACTTCCACGAAAAATCATAAAAGTATCTACGTGAGGTAAAATGTGGGGCCAGATGGCCTGTACTTGAAACTTTTATACTATCATTTTGCAGATACTCTCTCCAATATCTCATATCGTCTACCATCGCGGGAATCGGAGACCAGGGGAATGAATCAGCCTTCTGTGCCCAGGGCAAAGTGCTTGTAGTATACGACGCAATAACTGCTGGTATAAGTATATATATAAGAAGGAGTGCAAAAGACACGTTTTTTCCAGTCAATTTTTTCCACCAATTGGCAATATTGTTGACCCCATAAATAGCCGCAATAAATATAAATGCATCGATTACTGCATGATAGTGAAAGTATATATTTCTCATATTCCCATTTGCCGATAAAAGTACGACACCCCACTCCGGAAGTGCAATCAACAATTGTAGTGGAGCAAAAATGCTCAAATACCCCAGTGGAGAAAGAAGTTGGTGAATATACAAAAAGGACTCCATCCGGAATACAACAGGAAAAATACTTAAAGGAGCACCGCTGATATATGAATAATAATCAGAACCGAAATGTTCACCGCCACGAAAGCCAGGGATAATAACCTTTAAAGAAAATACTACCCATATCAAACTAAAGGTACCCAATAATAATGCATAGATCGTTTGAGCTTTGTCATGTAAAAGTTTCTTCACAATCTTTGATGGTACTTCATGAATAGAACTGGGAATCAAAGACAACATGCACATCAATGTATAAAAAGCAAAAAATCCAGTCACAAGCCCGACTTGTTCCTTCGAAAAAATTGCAAACACAGCAAATAAAAAACTCCATATATATTTTTTAATCACCCAAAAATAATACATGCCCAAAAGTAATGTGGGAGCAAGAGTTACCGCATGGAATTCAAAAGTTACCGCTTTCTGTAAAGGAGAGTAAAGCAAATACGATAATCCCAGTGCCAGTCCCATCCATCCGGCCTTGTCAGCCATAGACCTGCGAATCCAGTCGAAAGTGGCGTTAGGTTGCTCATTGTAAAAACGTAGAATTTTTTCAGCAATAAGAAATATAAAAAGTGCTCCCATGGCTACCCCAAGTGCCTGGACGACAAGCAAAGTCTCAGGTCCATCATGAATAAAATAAAAAGGTGCCAAAAAAGCAAGCAGTATATCATTATGTACAGACATACGTTTTACCTGTCGATCAGTATCGTGTGGATCTGTAAGCTCCAGAATGCGGGAGAAATCGCCGGTGCGCAACGACATATAGGTGTTGTGTACTGTCTGATGCATGATTCCTAAGTCAAAATAGTGTGCATACATTTTTTCATTACGCATGATCGTAAAAAAAGAAAAATAGATAGCGTACACGATAATAGCGATGCCAAGAAGTAAAAAAGGAAGCTCTTTTCGTATAAATACCAGCATACTCTATTATACAGTAATACTACTAACAAGCTATTTATCCCATAATATCATGATATAATATACATATTAAATACGCAAAAAATATGGTCGTACCTTAATAATCAGATAAAAATGTAAACAGTAAGCAAACCCGCTCAGCAGTATATTTTTCAACTTCTGAACAGGTTTGCTTACTTCACCAGTTACAAGGGAAGCGAGTAAACTTTCCTATTTTGTTGATTGTTTTTGTTAGTACATTCTCACATTGAAAGGAGAATCGTATGTCCCGCTGCTATCGCTTTACTGTATGCCGTCGTTTTCTTGTTCTCTTCATGGTTATGTATATGACCATGAATCTGTCATTTGAGTCATCTTCTGCTCGCGCGCAGGAAGCCCAACAGGTATCAAATGCAAGCACCTCAATCGTTTCTCCAACCCAAGAGACAAAAATCTCTGCCGTGTATTTGCCGCTAGTCCAAATTTTTGCACGTATCGAGAAACCGATCCGTGCTGAGGTTGGTTATGCTTTAGCTGCCGACGAAATTCCGGCGATAGTAGAATGTTCGTCAGATTCAAATCATCATCCCCGAATCTGGATTGAACATACTACTACGTGGAGACCGCTCATTGGTGATAAGATTAATCTCAAATTCAACTTCAATGACACAGTAGTACCGGAACACACGTACTTACCAAACGCGGAATCTGTATTACTTGCGCCCGCCTCACACTGGCAGTGGCAAGTAAAAGAGGATAATGGCGTTGATCTAACCCTCCTCATCGACACTTTAGAAAAAGTCGGCCCGAGCGGTATGGCCGACACAGTTCGAGGCCTCCGCAGTCGTCAGGCTATAGTTGAAGTGTTTACGGTAAATCGTAGTTGGTTTTGGTGGTGGAAGGTGCCCACTGAATGTGGCACTCTACTGCCCGAAAACGACATCTACAAGCGTTGGCAACAATTCTCGGCCGAAATCTGGAGAACAGAAACTCTCGTCCAAGCGGCAAATGGTGACAATATCACTCAATTAATGCTGCCGCTTGTGATTCGGGATAAGGGTTTCTACACAGATACTGCCGATGCAATCAGCGGTTCTGGTTTCCACAACCGCATACTCAAATTTGAGGAAGTGAAGTCAGCATGTGTGAGCTATGACATGCATTTCACCGCCAATAATGGCAACGTGATTGTGGTGAAAAGGGATGATATAGATTCCGTTGAAACCAAAGATGCTGGTACAACAGTAGTACTCACCTATTTTTGGTGGAAATGGTATCAAACGCGGGGATCCGGAGAATATGCTCGATATGTGCTGTATTGCCGAAGCACATCGACCACAGACCCCATGTGGCCGAAGTAGCCACAAACTAAACTGGACCTCGTACATGCGCGCGAACATGTATGAGGTCCTTTATTCTTTCTTACATTTTTACCTGATTCATTTATTCTTCCTTATTTCCACTATGGAATTTTTCATGTACTTCCTTCAAACGAACATTGGTGACATGTGTATAAATTTGGGTTGTCGCAATATTTTTATGTCCAAGCATTTCCTGCACTGAGCGAAGATCAGCACCGTGTGAAAGAAGATCGGTGGCATATGAGTGCCGAAGTACGTGAGGTCCAATCTTAAATAAGATATTTGCTTTCTTACGATATTTATCAATCAATCGCTCTATGGAGCGCACCGATAAACGTAGTTTTTCCTCGGAAAGATCGTTATCAGTATTGGGTCCTGAGTAACGTATAAAAAGGGGAGAGTAAGGGTCTCGCCTGGCGTCCATATATTGTTGCAAACATTCAGTTGCTTTCTTAGATAAAAAGACAACCCGTGCTTTGCCTCCTTTTCCGATCACACCAAATTCACCGGCTTTGGTATTTACCTGATCTCTGTCTAGTTTCGCAAGCTCCGAAACACGAAGTCCTGTCGAAAAAAGTACTTGGAGTATCGCCATATCTCGTAGTCCCATCTCATCGATCGTATCTACAGAGTCAAACAATCGTTGCAAATCCTCGGGGCTCAAAAACTTTATAGTTCGATCACGACGTTTTCCGAGTTCTATCATCTCAGGTGAGAGTACTTTTTTCTTTTGTTTAAGTAAGTATCTAAACATACTTCGTAAAGCCACCAAAAAGTAATTTTGTGTTTGCTGTTTCAGCTCTCCCTTATATATATTCTTATAGTTTCGAGATAGATACAAACGAAAATCCCGAACATCATCAGCCGTTATATCTTCAACTTCAATCTCATCTATCTTTTTGACCCTATGAATCCAGTCTTTGAAAAAGGTAAGGTAGTACAAATACATGCGCACTGTTTTTTGAGAAAGGTTTTTATCAAGTTCACAATATTCAAGGAATCTCATTACTGCTTCTGAGAGTGTCATATATTTTATATTAAACGACGTCAAAGGTCTTGTAAAGTGTCATACTACATCTTACTGTTAACCAACAGAACTTGGACAAAAATCACTTGACTTTATACAAAATTGAGCCATAATATACAGCATTATAATCCGTTTAATTTTTTTAAACAACCAGCTTCGCGGGTAAAAAAAAGGGTCAGATTGGATAGAAATAGCACAATGTGTTTTACATTGCCAACCAAGTTCTTTTTTATCTTTGGATTGAGAGGACGTACTGAAGATACACTTTTTAGACACTGATATGTAAAAAGAACAAACGTGAAAGAATCTATAAAATCGAGTTGAAAAAAGAATGGCTCAGCCGTTTAGACTTTTACAACAGATTAAAAGTCATTTTGGTTAAGCTTATTAACTATATGATCGCTTTTATAATTTTAATGTATCGATAGGACAGTAAAAGAAGTAAAAAGACATATAGTAATATCCTTTTCAAGCCTTACACAACTTGGCATTAATTCATAATTGGGTTGTCAAAACAATCTAATTTAAATTTAATTGTCCTAAGGCTCCGCATTTTTAGCAAACACTAACTGTGTTTGCTATTTTCTTCATTATTTCTTTTTAGATCGTCATATCAATGTAAATTAAACTTAGCCTTCAGATTTATGCCCCTTTTTTCCCGACAACAAGCATGAGCTGTGATATTATTGAGCTTAGCGTCTGTGATTTAAAACACTATAAGTATTTTTTTATTTACGAATTTATTATAAATAACCGCCATATATTTCTTATAGTAGCTACTACAACAAACTCTATAACAAATTTCATTTGTAACAAAATAATTACTATATACAAAAATTGCGTCTACTTTTGTTCTTTGTAATACGATTTAGATTACTATATAAATGCGAACGTGTATTTTTGTGAACAAATATGACTTATAGTAATACCTTACCTTAGATCAATGAAAGATAAACTGAATGAAGAAGAGTACATATCCTCGTGAGCTGTTGAACGCTTCTGCGGAAGGGAGGGGATTCGAACCCCTGGTACCGTTTCCGGCACACACGCTTTCCAGGCGTGCCGATTAAACCACTCTCGCACCCTTCCAGGTTATACGTTCAGCTCTTAAGCTTTTTGCCGCTTACAAAAAAAGTATGGGACTATTGTAACAAACAAGCAGCGTTTATACTATGTGTTTTTCCTTACCACATATTCACGACAACCATATACAATTGGTTCATGTTTCCTTTATATGATTCTTCAAACAATCGCGAAACGTTTCCCTTCGTAAATTATGTACTGATAATTCTAAACGTTTTAGGCTTTTATCTCCAACTTACCGCGCCCGATTTTGAACAATTTGTCTATAACTTTGCATTTATTCCAGCTGATTTTCACCTTTTTAACCCACTATCGTATTTTTATATTTTCACCTCAATCTTTATGCACGGAGGATTTTTACATATTTTATCCAATATGTGGTTCCTGCATATTTTTGGAGATAACGTCGAGGATTATATGGGTCATTTCCGCTACCTCATTTTCTATTTACTTGCGGGCATTGCTGCAACTCTTGGCCAGTATATGATCAGTCCTCAGAGTGTCATACCTCTTGTCGGAGCCTCAGGAGCCATTGCAGGTGTAGCTGGTGCTTATTTTGTACTATTTGGCAAAGCTAAAGTCCGTACATTACTGACACTTGGATTTTATATTTCTACTGCTGATCTGCCTGCCTGGTTTTTCCTTGGCTTCTGGTTTGTGCTACAAATCTTGAGCGGATTTACCACATTTGATCCGGGAGCAGAGGGGGGAGTGGCATGGTTTGCACATATTGGAGGATTTATTTTTGGTTGGCTAGTAGGTCCATTTATTCACAGAAAAAACAATAAAATGGTATAATCTCCTTTGTTCTCAAGTTACTGCCGGAGTGGCGGAATTGGCAGACGCGCACGGCTTAGGACCGTGTCCCGCAAGGGGTGGGGGTTCAAGTCCTCTCTCCGGCACAACTTATTTAAATCACTTCACTTTCTTACAAAAGCAGATATAATGCCTACATGTTTTTATTAGTTTATTTAACGTAAATGAACAAATTCTTTATTGGCTTATTGCTACTTTTTATTATTGCAGGAGGCATATATTTTTTTACTCAATCACCGCAAACAACATCGCCAACTAATTCAACCACCTCTCAACCTCAAGTTACCACCACCGGAGATAAGTATGCTTTAGATCAGGTCGCTTCTCATAATCAGCCTTCAGACTGTTGGATTGCTATAGAAGGAAAGATATATGATGTTACCAAATATATCGACGAAAATCGGCATCCAGGAGGAGAAGAAATTTTGGAAGGGTGCGGAAAAAATGCTACCAATATGTTCAATAATCGCCCCGAAGACGGTCGTCCACACTCAGATACAGCTTGGTCATTGCTTTCCGATTTCTATATCGGTGATTTACAATAAGGTATGTTGAATGTATGGCAAGTAAATTTAATCTTTTCTCTTATTGCAGGGATTATATTTTTCCAATGCTATAAATTGGCTATTGCAACCGCCAAACATGATGGTGCGGCTACAATTATATTACAGGTGATAGCTGGGAGTACAATGCTTGCGATACTTCCTTTTTTTAAACTGTCGCTGCCGTCTGATCCCAAACCATATGCTCTTCTATTTATTGCCTGTATTTTCTATGCCATCTCAGACCGTATACAGACTACCGTGCGTAAACATGTAGAGGTTTCTACCTATTCTATCCTTGGCCAGTTATCCAACGTATTCCTCATACTTTTTGGCTTTCTTCTCTTTCGTGAGCCTTTTATTTTGTCAAAGGTGGCCGGGGCTGCAAGTATTATCGGAGGTAATGTTCTTCTGCAATATCAAGGTAAGAAAATTATTTTAGACCGTTATATCATGCTAGCAATTCTCGGAGGCTTTACCTTGGCGATTGCCCTTTCCATAGATATTGGCAACTCAAAATCCATGACATTACCTTTCTATATTGCTATCACTTTTCTCATTCCCGCTCTGATCATCATTATAGGCGAGAGAATCAGCCTTACTATGCTCAAGCAGGAGTTACAGTATCTCAATATAAAATACACCTTAATCACCGGATTTTTCTGGTCTCTGTTGATTTTTTTTCTTCTACGAGCATATCAGTCGGGAAGTGTATCAACTATAGTTCCTCTCCAAGCCACTCTAGTACTGTGGAATGTTCTTATTGCCACTCTTTTATTTAAAGAGCGCAGTTATCTCGTTCAAAAGGTAGTTGCCGCGGTGCTAGTCGTGGTTGGTATAATGCTCACTGTAATATGATAAACAATACTCTTACGGCACTCAGTGGTGTCAAAGTAGGCCACTCAACCCGTAAAAATGAACTCACTGGATGTACGTTCGTACTTTTTGACAAACCTTATCCGGTATCATATAAAGCATACGGAGGCGGACCAGGCACCTTCAATACCGACCTTCTACAGAACGGAAAAGATTTTTACCACCGTCATGGTTTATTTATTTCAGGCGGCAGTCTTACTGGCTTACAATGTGGCGCCACGATTATGAGTGAGCTCGTGGAGCAGGGGATTGGATATAAAAACTACGCTGTAGTAAATCCAAGTGTTAGCGGTGCGATCATATTTGATCTGGGGATGAGGGTAAAACAGCTTGATCCTGCTATGGGAAAAGAAGCGGTCCTCAATGTCAGTTCTCAGCCAGTTCAAAGCGGAAATGTGGGAGCAGGGACCGGGGCAACGGTTGGCAAATTTTATGACACAAATAGAGGCACCACCTTTGCGGGCATGAAAAGTGGCGTCGGTTCAGCATGTGTAAGTTTAGCAAATGGAGCCATGGTATGTGCCCTAACTGTAGTAAATGCTGTTGGTAATATCATCAAACCAGATGGCTCTATATTGTGTGGCAATCGCTCAGATAAAACAGGAGAACGATTTAAGACCTTTGATGGGTATGCCAAATCGCTTTCTATGGCAGAAAATACGACAATCAGCATTGTTGGCACCAATGTAGCACTTTCCACTCATGAACAATATGAAAAAGCTGCTCATTTGGCTAGTTTGGGCCATGTACGGGCAATCAATCCTGTTCATTCATCGGTAGATGGAGATACAGTATTTTTCTTTTCAACTGAGGAACTGTCAAGTTCCTTGACTAAAAAGCAAAAAAATAAGCTCAAGACTGACCTGTGGTATCAACTTGAAACTGATATTATAGGAGCTGCCGCAGCTCAAGCCGTTCAGGAAAGCATATATAATGCTTGTTATGAAGCAGAAAGCATAACCTTTGCCGATGCCTTTGAAGGTAAAATTCCATCTTGTCATGATTATTGACAGTCTAAAAATAGCCCATAGCATACATCTGCCCCAATTTTCCTTTCCTCTGTTTCCCAAATGCATACGTTTGTACACTTTAAAGACGCTCTTTTTAGACTTCGAGTCCTTGAAAAAAGCGATATACTCGCCTTAAAAAGTTAAGCAACTACAATAGTCCCTCTTTCGGATTAAAATTGTGTGAATAACTATTGTTTTATGATGTAAATTTACTACTTATTTGCATTTTTTATGTTCTTTCTGTATACTAATGCATCATGTCACTTTCACCACAGACTATTTCTCACCTAGAAGAGCTAAATAATGAGTGTATTCTTATATCTAGACGCAAGAATTCACTTTTACCACTTATTTACGAAGCCGAACTACCTGAGAATGTGTACAATTCCAACGCTATTGCCGAATCACCACTCACCCTGGAGGAAACAGAAAAAATTTTAATAGATATGGAAATCCCTCGACGACGTGATTTGCGAGCTGTATACGCAGTCACCAATCTCGCTCAGGTACTACTTTTTATCAGAAATAAATCTTCAGAAGTCAAACTTACTCATGACACATTACGTATGCTTCATAGCATGTTGCTCGGGAGTATCAATTTTGATATTGCAGGGCGCTTTCGCCAAGACGATGAGAATATTCGTATCGGAACACATATTGCACCATCACCTGCGCATATAGAATTCCACCTTACCAAAATGTATGAGACGTATGCTATTGAATCCCACAACCATTTCATCGAGTCTATCAGCCGTTTTCATTTGGAGTTTCTGTCTATCCAACCTTTTGTCGATGGCAATGGTCATATTGCCCGGGCACTCATCAACTGGCAACTTTCGGCACTTGGCTATCCCGGTATCATCATACGTAGTAAAGATAAAAAAGAGTATTTACACGCGATTACCGAGTATCTCAATCGTAAACAAACGCTTCCCATGCAAAAATTATTAGCTAAATATTTGTTTGAATCTCTCCATAAACGCCTGGCGTATTTGCGAGATGAGATGATCATCCCTCTTGCCGAGTACGCACGCAAAGAAGGTAAGCCTGTTGCGGCAGTACTCAACGCTGCCAAAAGACAATCGATACCGGCATTTCGCGAAAGGGGAGTGTGGTCGATTGGTATTCGGATGTGATATAATACTATGAGCTATTTCAAAGCGTTACAGACATTCTGTACGGGGAGAAATAGTGCACATTCCAAATTGGAGAGGTTGAGCTCTCACTATCAGAGGAGGTTCTCATGACAGCACAACAAAACAATAAGGTCTCGGGTCAAGAATGGCCCGCCCCTAAATTTACAGTTCGTCAATTAGTTGCACTCCATGGACCAGACGAAACCGATGTCGCCATTCTCAATGGCCAGTCAGATGGTTCAGTCTATGGATCTCTGCTTTCAAAAGAAGCCAAGACAAAAGGAGAAGAACTTCAAACTTAAATTTTCTGGAGTCGCGGCATGTCGCGCGACTCCAACTTTCCCCCTCAACCTCTCCATTTCCTTTTTATATCACCCTTCTACTCTCTCCATATTTCTTATTGAAGTAATGATAAATCATGATATAATTTTTGAGCTACTTTGAATTGATTTAATATAGTTAGTCATAGAGAAGTAGTGAACGTTCCCAATTTGAGAGAGGTTGAATTAGATAAAGGAGACAGTATGACAACAACATATGGTACATCCGTATATGTAGAGCTACTTGAGGAATTTCACAAGATAACAGATCTGCCTCAACAAACACGTTCACCGCTGCTAAGGGTGTGGTCGGCAAAAGCAAATAGGATGATGAAACTCATGGACTTGTATGCAGTCGTAGCTACAACCATGACTGATTCGGAATTCGCAGAACGTCACGGAGAACCAATGGGAGAACCTCCTGTTGTATATAAAGTAGCAGCCCCATTCTCTTCACCCTTAACCGTCATCGTAGATGCTCTTGAAACATTCCCGTCAGGAGCTGAATATGATCCACTAAAATTGCAGTTTACAGCATATGCGGAGAAACTGATGGAAAAGCTGGCAGTTGTAACTGCCATAGCTTTAAAGGAGCATAGGAATCGCCATGCCAAACTCTAAATACATACAGGAAGAAGGGCAGAATACCTTGCTCACAGCCGAAGAGCAATTGGCGGATACCTATGACTTCGGTAAAGCCCCGCTCAAAAGCCCGCTTTCAACTCAGGCTCAAGAACTACTCTATGCTTATGAAGCCTGTGATTGGAGGCCATACCCCCGCCATGGTCTGTAAAGACTAAGTTTCGTCCACGTCCTTGAGTTCGGTGCAGAATATCGCACCGAACTCATTTCTCTCAACCTCTCTCATTTCACTTTTCCTTCCACTGCATGAGCCATGCTGTTGAACGATGAGTAAATCGTGCTATAATTTTCGAGCTACTTTGAATCGATTTAATATAGTTATTCGTGGAGAAGTAATGCACATTCCCAATATGAAGAGGTTGAGAAATCCTTGTTCTCCGGATAGACACTACAATAGAAATATCATATTACTGCTGTAGTGCCTGTCTACCGAGGACAAGACAGGAAGTTGTTTCTTTATGTGTCCTTTTATACCACAGAAGGAGTTTCTCATGGCAACATCTAACCTTGAACAAAAGCTCGCCCAGATAGCCCAAGCCGATGCTTTATATGCGATGATAGCTCAGCTTGAGCAAGAAGCACAAAAGCTTGAAGCTGAGTATCAAAGATGGCTGGCATCTTTACCTCCCGATGTCTGCCAAGCGGTTATGGATATGCGAGCCCGAGGCTTGAATATTGTAGTGATTTGCCAAACCGCTGATGTTATTCTCGATCGTGAAGCTATGCGCTACGGCGTGTATGTCGGCGCTCAAGATTTTGCGGATTGGCCGATACAACGTAGGGAATAGCTTATATTTCAAAGAGTCTAATGCGAAGTAGCGCATTAGACTCTCCTTTTCCCTCAACCTCTTCATTTTCTTACAAAATTAAGGCGTCTGTATGTCTAGCTGATGAGTAAATATTCTAGTTGGCTCAAGTGATGGGATAAAGTGCTGAGTTGTAGTCACCAATTCTAAAACTCCTTGAGTATCAGATATCACCACCTCTGGATTCACGATATGCTCATTATCCCGCGACTGCCACGTTATTCTCGATTCGGATGTTACTGGTACTACAAGTTCTTGTGTCGTATTAGTTGCAATATCCTGACCAACCCGGATCAACGGCATATATGATTTATTACGCAACGCAGCCATATCTATAGTTTCATAGTCTACATTTTCTGTAGCGAGAGCTTGAGCGTCATATAGTTCTATAGTTCCTCTCGTTGCTGTGGGTACACGTCCGATCACGGATATCTTTTTTATCACATCACCTGATTCTAAATCTGAAGATATACACTGTAACTTTTTAGAAGAATCAGGATTCACCTGCAATACACACTCAGCTCTCATACCAACTGGAGCTCCATCAAAAACCATCCCTTCAAGTTGTATGCCACCCGTCACTGTCACTGATGCATTATAAATACAGTGATCTGCAGATACAGCCCATCCTTCTTCTATACTTGTTTTAAACTGTTGTCCAACTATATATGCTGTATTTTGTAATGTGATCTCTGTAGTCGCGCAATCCGCCAAATCATTATCCGGACTTTTGGACTGTTGTATATCCATCGCATCAAGTAATGCGGTGCCATACATTCTATCACCCCTGCTTCGATTCATTTGCATAGATTTAAAAGGGTTAATTTGTTCTTTCATATGTATTTATAAACTGTTAATAAATATTGTGACATTATACATATCGAATACGCAATTGCAAGTGACATATATTCTTCACCGCACCCGATTTTCTTATAGTAGTATATATATAATGCAACAACAAAAATATTTTAAGCAGGCACTGGCACTCGTTGCCGGATTTCTGACTATCTTCATATTAAATGCTGTGAGTAGACTTTTTGTTTTTCAAAAAGTAAAAGGTTTTACAAATGGTAGTAGTACGATAGATACAACAGTATATAATTCTGTTCTTCATACAATGACTGCACTTTTCATCCCCATTATTGGAGGTATCGTTGTTGGATATATAGTGAAAAAGAAAGGTGCATATTTTGGCGGAGCTCTGGCAATTATACTTAAAATGATCTCGGTGGGAGTGATATGTACGCTTTTTATTTATCCACCCGCTTTTTATGGTATTCAACTATCGGGAGAAGCGGCTCGCACCTATGCATTACAAAACTTGAGTCGAGAATTTATTTCATTACCATTTGCCATATTATTTATGGCTTGGGGAGGATGGGTAGGAGAGAAGCTAGCACAATTTACTTTTTTGCCAAAACGTACTTCTCAATAACATCTACTAAACCGTCTTCATCTACAGTAGGTGCAATAAAATCGGCATTCTGTTTTAGTATTTCCTCGGCATTGCCCATAGCTACCCGTACACCTGCCGCTTCAAACATAGATATATCAGTGCCACCATCACCAACTGCTATTGTCTCCTCTTTAGATATTTCGAGTGTTTCTTGGATAAATTTCATACCATTGCCTTTTGTAGCTTCTTTATGAAAAACCATCACTCCAGACCATTCTGCAATTACCCAATGATGAATTATGTAGCAAGCATATTCTTGAGGAAGCGAGCCCACAGCTTCTTTCAGCATATGAGCATGTACTTCATCTTCACATGTAAAAGACAAACCGTTCACCAGAGAAGCATAGGGGGTAGCGGGTTCTTCATCGAGCCAATGGTTATCTGTACAGAAACCTACTTCTCTATAATGACCAGTCGCGATATCAAGTATTTCCTGTACTTCAGCATGTGGTATGTGCAAATCACGAAGCAGTTTTCCCTTGGGGCTCATTATTTTTGCACCATTTTCAACAACATGAAATGCATCAGGGCAGCCAAGTTGAGGCAGAAACTGCATAAGATGATCGTGAGATCGGGCCGTCACCAGAGATATTACAATCCGTTCTGAAGCTTTTTTTATTGCTTGCGCCACTTTGGGAGAGATTTCGTCCGTACCTTCAGGCACAATCGTACCATCTATATCTAGAGCTAACAATCGATATTGCATATAGTATTATAAAAGATATATTCTATATTGCAGTATAAAATTATGAATCATATGTAAATGTTTGACAAAATATTTGACTATTATTTACAAATAATATCTTGTATATTTATATTAGGAGAGAATTTTACGTTCTCTTTTATCTTATATACTTATGTTGAATAATAGATTTAGTTTTCTAGCAAGACGAAACAGCCTTGCACTCATCATCGTTGCTCTCATAAGTACGGTTATTCTCCTTTCATCCTTCATGATTCGAAATGGTCAGTTCACTTTTTTAAATCGTGCTTCAAGTTCTTGGACTGTGGCGGCTTTACCTCCTGCCTGTAATGGTACGTGGCAGCTAGATACTTCCAAGACTCATAATGGCATTGATGTTAGTGAATCATACAATGTTACCTTTCCCTCAGCCAAGAATGTGATCTTATTTGACTGGGATAACGATCCAAAAGGTAGCGGATCCTCTAAAGAAATCGGACATATTTTTAAAATCAATGGAGTCGAATATAAAGTTCCTGAACAAGTACCTGCTAAAGATCAACAATGGTCGACTATCAGCTTAAGTAACGTAACAAAAATTGAGTATAGTCGCAATGAAGATAGTGGTGGTTCCAATGTATGTATACTCGGAACTGCTACTACACCGACTAAATCACCCACACCTACCGTGCCAAAGTCACCTACACCCAAACCGTCAGTTACTACTGGTGCCACACCGACCAAAGCGCCATCTCCAAGTCTCACCAAATCTCCAACTGCTACTCCTGTCAAAAGCCCGACTCCCGTGCCGAGTGGACAAGTATGTAAACTCGATGCAGATATTGTGCTTGTTATAGACCGCTCAAGCAGTATGAATTCCAAAGAAACCGACGGACGCACCAAGCTCGAATGGGCAAAAGAAGCAGCTACGAATTTAGTAGCTCGTATAGCCGCCACATCTGGAGTGAATGCCAAGGTTGGAATAGTTTCGTTTGGTGCGCAAGGGAATGATGGCAAAGGGACCAAAGATGCTAAATACAATTCAACGATGCATATTGCGCCCTCAGCAGATTTCAATGCTGTCAAAACAGCAATAGCCAATGTCAAATACATAGAATCTGGTACTTGTATTGAGTGCGGACTTCGTATAGCCAATGATCAACTTACTTCAACTACCAGAAATCGGGTAGTTATATTGCTGTCAGATGGTAAGGCAAATCACAATTGGGAAGGTAGCTCATCCGATGCTACAGCGCGGACAATTACAGCCGCCAATAATGGTAGATCAAAAGGCATAGTCTATTATGTACTTGGCTATGGTACAAGTGTAGATTCCGATACACTTACTTCTATTGCAGGTAGTGCCTCACGGTATCGCTATAAACCAGACGCAAAAGACTGGCCCACAGCATTTTTAAGTATTCTTGATCAAGTATGTAGTGAATTACCAACACCGACTCTGAGTCCCACCAAGTCACCAACACCAACAAATACACCACAACCCACAAATTCACCAACAAAAACGCCATCACCATCACCCACTAAATCACCGACGCCAACCAACACACCGCAACCCACAGACCAACCGTCTCATACACCAACGCCCACAGTGCCTGCGTGTATCATACCAGCAGTTCAAAATGTACGTATTACCTGTCCGATATGTAATTAATTACTATGAAAAACTCAGTTAAAATTCTTATTATCGTCGCTGTCCTTGCTCTAACCATACTTATTGGTTACCTTGGCAATTCATTGGTAAGTCAGCGCCGACAGGTAGATACTCGTGCCACTCTTGAACAACTTACCTGTCCCACCGATGGAGCTTCCTGTGAATGGGATGCAGTAGATGTTGACGCTTCTCATAGTCAAACCACCAAAACACCCACTCCTAGTAAATCAGTCACCGCTACACCAATTGAAACTACTCCAGATCCTACAGAGGAATCACTCACGATGTATCGTGTAGAGGTGACCGATCTTACATCAGGCCAAACTATTTTGGCACGCACCACAACCGATACTAAAGTAAACTTTACTCCACAAGTTGATCACGAGTATCGTTGTTCTGTTTCAGTAGTACTTGAATGCGGTACCGGCGATGCTACCTCTGCCACAAAAATCTGCCGATCCGTACCTAGTAATACGCCTACTGTTACCGAAGAACCATCAATTACAGCAACGCCATCTGCAACATTAGTACCCACCAATACAGCAACACCAACCAATACAGGAACTCCAACCAACACGCCAACCCCCACCAATACAGCAACCCCCACACCAATTATTTGCCAGCCACCAAATACTTGTATGCCTCAGCTTGACTGTAACTTAAACGGCGGGAATGTCCAACCTGGGACATGTCCTATCGATGGCAATGGTAGTACACAAATATGTTGTCGCTTACCCAACAATTCACCAACACCAACAGCGACGCCAACTCATACACCGGTCCCGACAGCTACCTTTACGCCAGTTCCACCGACCAATACACCCGCACCCACCAGCCCACCACCCGTTATTACTCAAGTTATTGTGAATGTAACACGTGTTATTGTGCAAAACCAGGTAGTACAAGGTCAAACTCAAGTACAGGTCATCACTCAACCACCTGGACAACCTCAACAACCAGCTCAGCCTCAGCAGCCAGCACAACCACCAACTCAGCTTCCAAAAGCAGGTGGGGGAGCATGGATGGTCATACTAGCGCCAATTGCTCTCATTCTTGCAGGACTTGCACTCTGATCATGCCAATTCTTAGTTGATCAAGACCTTTCTATCCTTTATACTGTCTTGTAGTTCCTTCAGGGTAGGGTGACCCCACTTCGCGAAATGTTTCGCGTAGCGGGCATTCCCAATCGGTGGTATAGCCCACGAGCCTGCGTGTCTATAGATACAAAGGTAGGATTCGGTGAATCGCAAGAGTACTCCGAAGCCGACGGTACAGTCCGGATGTCTCGCGAAAGCGAGCAATCCCGCATTGCGGGATGAAAGAGGGAACGGGATTCTAGTGTATTGCATATAGAATCAGTCTATTAATCTGCCCTGAAGAACTTCATTATTTATTTATATATATACTTATGTTGTCATCAACATCACGCATGGGCCCATTTATTATTATGCTTGCCGCAAGCTTCTGGGCAATAGATGCACTATTTCGTACACAACTTACCTACACAATTCCTTCCGCTTCAATCATTTTTCTCGAGCATCTCATAGGCTTTATTTGTTTGTTACCACTATTTATACGCAACTTTTCTGAGATAAAAAATCTCAAAAAAACTGACTGGCTCAATTTTATTGCTTTGACAGTTGTGAGTAGTGTAGCAGGCGGACTTTTATTTACCCAGGCTTTATCTGCTAGTTTTGCTCAAAAGGATTTTATTACTCCATTACTACTTATCAAATTACAACCAGTTTTTGTAATTGGGTTATCTGCGCTATTTTTAAAAGAAAAATTAACCATACGATTTTGCATTGCAGCCTTATTTGCACTATGTGGTAGCTACATCATGAGTTTTGGATTTATGCCCATCAATCTTTCACTTGAAGGAAAAGTGCTTGTATATGTTCTTGCTCTTGGCGCAACTTTCTGCTGGGGGATAGGTACTATTCTCAGCAAACGCGCATTATCACAAGTCAGCTTTCAAACAGCTACCACTTTAAGATATGGTATAGCCATTCCAGTTGCTCTTATTTTTGCCTATATACTTGGACAAACCTACAATTTCGGACAACTAGGCTTTGAGCAAATCTGGAGATTTTTGATCATAGGAGCTGTCACAGGGGGCGCTGCCGCCATTTTCATTTACTATTGGGGGCTTCGTCATACACAAGCAAAAGTATCAACTATAGCTGAGCTCATTTTTCCTCTTGTGAGTCTTATCATCGGGACCACCAGCCTAAATCCCTATGGTGCTCCTCAAACTTTAACTATGGCAAATATCATCGGAATTATTTTATTAGTAAGCGCCGTGCTGGTGATAACGTTAGAAAAAGTAGAAGAAAAGAAAATCGCTAAATAATTCAAACGACAATTTGATCTTACAATTCTATAGTAATATGGATATATGCAGGTCAAAAAAAGCAGTCAGAGATTATTTGCTCTCGACAAAACTCGTGCCGTTATAGCATTTCTCTTTGCGGCAACACTTGTTTTTATGGTTTCAACAGGATGGTTTATCTCACAAAAGGAATATATTCACGAGAAATATCTGGCCTCCGCTCAACAACATGCCAAAGATCAACATACTCTGAAAAAAAAACTTGAGGTGCTTCAAAAAGAAGACCAGTATCTCAAAAACAAGCAAATGAATAAAGAGATTGAAAATATTGAAAAAACATATAAGGCGGCAAGTCAAAGTTACGAAGAGCTCGTAAAACTCCGCACTATCACCAAAACGACACCTTTGGATGAACAGTACGCACAAGTCATAGCACAACTCTCCGAAAAAAATTTTGCATCAGGATCTGCACTTCTTGCCGATTTAAATACCAAAATAAAAGCTGAGCGCACCAAAGCTGAAGCAGCCGCCGCTCCGCAAATACCAGAAAACGTCAAAACCAGCAATAGTGCGCCAGGTGGAGGATATGCGCGACAATATGTTAAAAATGATTATGGCACCTACATGGTCGATATCATCGCGGCCGACCTGGGTTCCAAAAAAGTGGTTGTTGATACAGCTTCTGATTCTACGTGTGGAAATGATTGTCCGGTGATGTCTCTCGGGGCATATGCTAGCCGAAGCGGAGCTATAGCAGGTATCAATGGCCCTTATTTTTGCCCAGCTAGTTATCCAGCATGCGCGGATAAAAAAAATTCTTTCGATACATTGCTTATGAATAAAAATAAAGCATATTTCAATTCAGACAACAATGTTTATAGCACAGTACCAGCTGTCATATTTCAAAGTGGATCAGCACGCTGGGTCGGACAAACTCTGGAGTGGGGGAGAGATACGGGACCCGATGCGGTCATCGCTAGTCAGCCCTTGCTTCTTATGAATGGTAATGTTGTTTTTGGTGGAGACAGTGAGATAAAAAGAGCAGGTAAAGGATCTCGAAGCTTCATCGGATCGTCAGGTGGTACTGCATATATTGGTATTGTATACAATGCCAATGTAGCAGAAGTGGCACAAGTACTTAAGACTTTGGGTATTCAAAATGCGCTCAATCTAGATAGTGGAGGCTCAACTGCCCTTTGGAATGGAGGAAGATATATCGCAGGTCCTGGACGCGACCTGCCGTTTGGGATTCTCATTGTCAATAGATAGTCTAAACAGTTAGAATTCCAGCTGTACGGCAAAACTCTTCCCAAGATGTAAGCTCTTTTCCTAAAATGGCATACACAAGCTGCAACGCATACCATCCATTTTCAAACCCTTCAAGAACATTCTGAAATGTATATTTTTCCACATTTACATATCTGCTTTTTGGATGGGTAATAGGTACTCTATACATCTTATAAAATTGCAAGTATATATCTAAATATTCTGTTTCCTGTATTTGCAATGTATCATATACTTTTTTCCACTTATTCTTAAAAGAAAGCGATTTGTAGCGTTTATGCAAATCCTGATCGGCCCGACGCACTGATTCCAAAAGTGGGTGATTGAGTAATTCTTCGTTTAGGATAGCTTCAATGGCAGATTGAAAAAGTAAAATTGCCTGTATACAAAATTCAGCTTCCTTACCTTCACTCTTTTCTCCCTGAGCTTTTTGAGCTTGCGCAAGCAATAAACCTGCATTTATCGCCAGAAGTTGTGCGATATCAATTTGTATCATCGAAATATATTGTACAATAGAGCCATGCAAAATAGTGGTACGCGTAAAAAATTTGTCCTCATCGATGTTATACCTCCCATTATTCCCAAGGAAGAAGCCCAGGAGAATCTCGATGAAATGGTGTCTCTCATCAACACATATGGTGGCGGAGAAATTGTTCAAATAATCCAACGTCGAGCTGACCCACACCCTGGTACATATATTGGCTCCGGTAAAGCAGAAGAAGTGGTTGAAATAATACGTTCAAAAAAAATTGATGCCGTTATCATCAATGGGCTTGCCACTTCTTCACAAATTTTTAAACTTACCAAATTATTCTGGGAAGTAAACCCAGATATAGAAGTTTGGGATCGTGTTGATCTCATTTTGCACATTTTTGAAAAGCATGCGCGTACCGCTGAAGCTAAAATACAGATTAATCTTGCTCAAATGCGTCATATGGGCCCACGTATGTACGGACTTTCGGGTGAACTCGGACGGCAGGCCGGAGGTATTGGAGGACGTGGAGTAGGGGAGACCAACGTCGAACTCATGAAACGACATTGGCGAGATGCTATCAAAAATACGGCAGATCGCCTTGCCGAACTAGATAAAATTCGGAGTCGCCAACTGGAGCGCCGTAAAGAAATAGGGTTCAAAACAGTCTCCATTGTGGGGTATACCAATGCAGGCAAATCTACACTTTTTAACAAACTCACCAAAAAAAACAAACTTGCCAAAGATGTACTCTTTGCCACTCTCGACAGTACAGTGGGCAAGCTATACTTGCCAGGTGTACAACAAGAAATCATGATTTCAGATACGATTGGTTTTATTCGAAACCTGCCACCAGAGCTCATCGTCGCTTTTAAATCAACACTCATGGAGTCCGTGCATGCCAACCTACTTATGCATGTCATTGATGCCGGTGACCCCAAAATGTACGAAAAGATTGCAGTCGTCCGCTCTATACTGGCTGAGCTTGGGCTTTCCCAAAAACACCAACTCTATATATTCAATAAAAGCGATATGCTCTCTCCCGAACAAAAAGATATCATTCGCCAGACAATGAGCGACTATCAATGCGCTTTTATTTCTGCCCGCACAGGGGAGGGGATACCTGAGCTTATTTCACTTATTGAAGAAACATTCTGGCAAAAACCAAAAACTGCCTAGTTTCTTAGCATCGAGCCCATAGTATTGACTCCACCCGCATCATATCCTATAATATGCACAGCACTTTCAAATATTTAGCGGAGAACACTGTGGTCAAGAATCATACTCTCAGTAGATGAGAATTATGTCGTCCTGACTACTCAGTTCTTCGTTACTCTGCTCTCAGAAAGGAATTTAGCCATGTTAGAACTCCAATTTACCCAAGGGATTTTTGACCTGTTGGGCAAATGGCAATCGGCAGTAGCTACAGGAGGGTTTTATATTTTTGCCCTACTTGGATTGTACTGTTGCTTTCGAATTGCAATTGCAAAAAATTTGCAGGAAATGAAAATTCAATTGCGGAATGCAACAATCTCTGTGGTTGTAGGGATAATTTTTCTTTACGTAGGCGGCTATATTATAGTGCTTATACTATTTCCTATTTGTATAGGAATAGCATATATCGTAAGCGAAATGCTTACGGCTATTGTACGGCTCGGAATGTTTTACTTGTAACGAAGAAAGGTGCGCGGCGTACAAAACGCCGCGCACAACTTCCATCTCTCTTACATTATCTTCACTCATCATTCTTACTCCTCTTAATATTAAATCCTTATCATTTATTTATGAAAAAACCGGTTATTCATATGGAACAGGGAGGAGAGGGAGAAGCTTTCTATATGGAGCTCATGAAATTTCTAAAAAAAAATAAGATCTCTTTTATTATTGGAGGAACATATGCTCTTCGATATTATACAGGTCTAGATAGACCAACCAAAGATATTGATATTTTCTGTAAAGCCGGAGATTACCCAAAAATCATGAAGCTCTGCGCCGAACATGGATACAAGACTGAAATTCTAGATGATCGCTGGCTTGCCAAAATACGCAAAGACAAATATTTTATAGATATTATTTTTGGTTCTATTTCAGGTACATGGACTATAACTGATGAATGGCTAGAGGCTGCACCAAAAGGAAAGATATCCAATCTATCAGTATATTTTACTCCACCCGAGCAACTGATTGTGAGTAAGCTATATCGTATGGGAAGAGGACATTTTGATGGGGCTGACGTTACACATATGATCCTTAAGCAAGGTAAAAAAATAAACTGGAAAATCCTTATGAATCTTATTGAACCTTATTGGGAAATTCTTCTTATTCATATTTTATTATTCCGATTCACGTATCCTTCAGATCGCGATATTGTACCATCGGAGATACTGCACGAACTTCTTGATCGCATACATGCTCAGATAGATATCCCAACACCAAAAGAAAAAATTTGCCGAGGATCATTGCTTTCACATAAGCAATACGATATTGCATATACTAAATGGGGCTACAAAGATGTTACACAATTTGATAATCGTATTTATGCCAAAAGTGAAAATAGCCGCAATCGGTGATATCCATATAGGACGCGTAGGTATTTCTCATAAAGAAAATTTCAAACGTCTTTCTGATGAAGCAGAAATCCTCCTTCTATGTGGAGATCTCACCGAGCGAGGTACCGAAGAGCAAACAACTATGCTGATTGAAGAACTGGCCTCTTGTACAGTACCTGTTGTAGCTGTTTTGGGTAACCATGATTATGATAAAGGCAATGAAAAGATCATTGAGACTATGCTCACACAGGCGCATGTAAAAGTACTTGATGGCGATTATACAATTATTAAAGATATCGGATTTGCGGGTATAAAAGGGTGCGGCGGCGGATTTGATAAATATATGCTCACTCCTTTTGGTGAACCTATGGTCAAAGAATTTGTCCGTCAAAGTGTTGAAGATTCGCTACGTCTTGAGAATGCGCTTGCTCAACTTTCCACAGATAAAAAGGTCGTACTTATGCATTATTCGCCCATATTGCAAACGGTTTCAGGTGAACCAAAAGAAATATTTCCATTTCTGGGTTGTTCTCGATTTGTGAGTCCAATTCATCGGTTTCAGGCCACTATAGTTTTCCATGGACATGCACATCATGGCACGTATGAAGGTAAAACAGAGCAAGGGATACCAGTTTACAATGTTGCATATCCAATACTAAAGAAACAGTTCCCCGACAAACCTTACGCAATTTTTGAGGTATAATAGGGCAATGGATACTATTCTTGCCCGACTTCGTCCATATCTGAAAGATCTGACTGCGTCTAAGATTGTATTACTTGTGTCTTCAGCTTTGGCAATTTTAAGTCTTACCATGCTCGCATTACCTTTATTCCTAATTTTTGCGATTATCGGCCTTATTGCATTTCTCCTGATTCCCCGCAATAATCCATGAAGAAAGCAATGGCTATTTCAATATTATGTTTTTTGATACTCCTCATATAAATCATAATTGGCTGCTTGTGCGGCCATTGATCCTTCATGCACGGCAGTCACAATTTGATGAGAATGTAGAGAAGTAATATCTCCCGCTGCATAAATAAAGGGGAGACTTGTCCTTTGCTCTGAATCTACACATATACATTTATCTTTGGTGAGTTTCAGATCTAGCTTTTGCGCAAGTTCATAGTTGGGTATAGCGCCTTGTTGATTAAATACCAATTCGGCAGATATCTTCGTACCATTTTCCAGCTTTATTTCTTTTATATATCCACGCGTACCTTTTATATCTACAATATTTTGTGTGTAATAAGGTATATTTAGCTTTTTGAACCGTCTGATCCATATTTCACTAATCGTTTCTTTACCCTTGTGGATATTGGTGACAAAGCAGATATCTTTTGTAAAATTGAGAAATTGTAATGCTGTACTTGCTGCCTCATCATCCTGGCCGATAACAAGGATCTTTTTATTTATTGCTTTATGTCCATCGCAGGTGATACACCAAAAAAGCGAACGTCCTACAAAATGTTGCCAATCCCCAATATGAGGAAAAAGATCTGTCACTCCCATGGCCAGTATGAGAATCCGTGAAGAATATGAAGCCTTTTCGCTTTTACATACAAATCCCTCCTTAGTATTGTTCACGCTAATAATATTATCACTGGCAATTTGAGCGCCATATTTTTCTGCCTGTTTTCGTCCGCGCATGCAAAGTTCACGAGCCGTGATGCCGGAAGGAAAACCCAAATAATTTTCATTTTTTTGCGCATAGGATGATCGTCCATCATGCTTATCTATCACTAGAACAGAACGATTAAACCTAGCAAGATAGATTGCAGCAGAAAGCCCTGCCGGGCCACCTCCTATTACAACACAATCATATAATTTTTTCATATATGTGAATTGTATTGTATATTTGTAAAATGTAAGTAAAAATATATTTGAGCAGCGCTCACTATTCTGCTATAGTGTTACTATTACATATTATTTTTAGAATATGAAGCCACCAGAAATAGTTATTGAACATTCAGGTCAAACCCTCACACATCCAGAGCTCCCAGCCCCACATGAAAATGCCGAGTTAAACCCACCAACAGGATTAAAACACACCGATGGAGGCCTTTTTGCACCTAACCAGATATACGGAGAAATACCTTCAGTAGAAGATCAAGCTGAGATAGCCAGACATAAACAAACCATTCAAGACCAAGCTAAGGCCAGAGAAGATCTACCTCCAGTTGAAAATTTAACCGAAATAAACCGTATACTAGACAATCCACCACCAGAAGGTCCGCAGCTACAAAACACATGGAAGCGGCTGAAAAAGCTGATACGAGGAGAACAGAAACCTTTAGAAGAGCTCCCTCCTTCTGCAGTTGCTCAAAAACTTGATGAAGCAGAAAAAACTTTTGATCGCCTGACCAATCCACGTCCTGTAGATGATGTAGCTCGTGAAATCGCCGATGAAATAACTCAATCAATCCAAAATCCTTCATTAAGTGATGAAGAAGTACAGAAACTAGTTTCCGATTATATGGCAGCCAAGCCTAACATGTTAGGTGATATAGCAGCCATCCAAAATCGTGTGGTTGATAGAGTATTAAATAAACTCACTGTCAAACGTTTACAACCACAGGTCAATCTAGGCTTTATTAAAAAAGTACCTGCTGAACCAGTAAATCTTTCGTCAGCTCACCCTGCAGAAGCCAAAGTATCCACTACACCCACACCACGTACTGAACCTGCGCCTGTGGCCGAAACACCACTCCCACAAGTGAATGTTCAAACAGCTGCGAACGCAATTTTAGCGAGAGTACGTACAGATGCACCACGAAAGATAGAGACAGAAGAAACCCGTTTATTCCGGGAAAAACTTGCAAACCATCCAGAATCCGTAGCTGGTCAGCAATTACCTTTACATGAGGAAACGATAGATGAAATGATTGACCGAAATACGCGTACCTATCTTATGAATCAGACACAAGGAACAGCCAATGTAGAAACACGAGCTGCTATTAAAGCCCGAGTACGAGAAGCGTTACAACTCACGCCAGAGCGCCAAGTCATAAATGCAACTCCAGCTCCCGAGGCTCCTACACCACCAGCAAATACACCACCAGAAATCCCAAAATCCCCGATACTTTCTGATTATCTTCAAAAACTATCACGTGATTTAGGACGTACCTCGTATGATGATCTCGCCAATCGTGACCCTCAATTTTTAGAAGGTATCCTCGAACATCGGCTTGCAAAATATGAAGAAGCCAATGGAGTACTTTCGCCCACCAACCGCATCGCAGTACTTCAAGAGATGAGGAACCAGACACAGGAATTACAAAGGCGTCATGCGCAACATGTACAGGCTGAAAGACAAAATACAACTCCAACACCAACCGAAGTAAATCCCAGTATCCCCAAGAAAAAAGGATTAATGAGAACCTGGCTTGATATTATGAGAGGGAAATCATAAATTATTTTGTCATATATCTCAATCGTAAGCTGTTACTTACTACTGAGATCGAACTGAGCGCCATCGCCATACTAGCCACAATAGGGGAGAGGAGGATGCCTGCAATTGGGTAAAATGCACCCGCAGCTAGTGGTATACCTATCACATTGTATCCAAACGCCCAGAATAAATTTTGTTTGATGACCCTCATTGTTGCACGAGAAAGATCTATAGTTTCAATTACTTTCTCGAGGTTTCCTTTCACAAACACAATATCGCCTGTCGCAATCGCTACATCCGTACCCGTTCCCATAGCTATTCCTACATCCGCTGTTGCAAGAGCAGGCGCGTCATTTATACCATCTCCAATCATTGCTACAACCGTTTCCGGTGAACCTTGAAGTTTTTTAATCTTTGCAGCTTTATCACCAGGAAGTACTTCAGCAAGTACTTCATCTATCCCAATTTCTTTTGCAACTGCTTGAGCCGTAGCCTTGTTATCTCCGGTTATCATGACTGTATGTATTCCTCGTTGTTTTAAATCTTGTATTACTTGTTTTGCTTCTACTTTAATGGTGTCTGCTATCCCAATCAAACCCACAGCCTTTGAATCTACGCCAATATAAGAAACTGTTTGGGCCTTAGTTCTCAATGCTTCAGCTTGTGTATGCAAATCCGAAGAAATGTCTACAGCGTAGGTTTTCATCAGATTTTCATTACCTATATATATAATTTGCCCATCAACTGAGGCTTTTATACCTTTACCCGATATATCCTCAAATGATGTGGGCCTTACTGTCGTCCAGGATTCAATTTTATCCTTCTCCAAATATCTGACCACCGCATCCGCCAGCGGATGATGAGACATTTTTTCGACAGCATACACGGTAGGGGAGAGGGCAGTATCTAAAACAGAATAGGCTGTCACAGAGGGTTTTCCTGCTGTAAGAGTTCCTGTCTTATCAAAAACCACTGTATTTACCTTATGCATAATTTCCAGAGCCGCAGCATCCTTGATCAAAATTCCTTTTGAAGCAGCTCGTCCGGTTCCTACCATTACCGCAGTTGGCGTTGCAAGACCCAAAGCACACGGACAGGCTATGATTAAAATCGTGATAACAATATATAAAGAAAAAGGGAGAGAGCTTCCTACTATAAAAACCCAAACCACAAAGGTTATAACAGCCACAGAAAGGACAGCTGGTATAAAAAGAGCAGACACCCTGTCTGCGAGTTTTTGTATAGGGGCTTGCGTTGCTTGAGCTTCTTCAACCATCTGGATTATTTGAGAAAGCAAGGTGTCTTTACCCACTTTCGTCGCTTTGTACGTAAAAGCCCCTGAAGTGTTTATAGTAGCTCCAATTACTTCGTCACCTTTTTTCTTGTGTACAGGTATTGACTCACCAGTCACCATCGACTCATCTATATTGGATTCACCTTCGATTATCAATCCATCGACTGGTATTTTTTGTCCAGGTTTAACAATTATCATATCTCCTTTTTGAACAGCATCTATGGCTACAACGATTTCTTTACCATCGCGTATGATCGTTGCTTCCTTTGCCTGAAGAGTAAGCAATGCTTTGATAGCCTGAGTCGCTCGACCTTTCGCACGCATTTCCAATAATCTTCCTAGTAATATAAAAAAGATTATAAAAACTGCCGCTTCATAATAAACATCCATACCTCCTTCAATTCCTTCAAAGAGCATAGGATAAAAGGTCACGAGACTCGAGTAGCTCCATGCCGCAAATGTTCCAATGGCTATAAGTGTATCCATATTGGTCGCACGGATTTTGAATGAACTCCATGCGCTCTGAAACACTTCTTTTCCCCCCACAAAAAGAATCGGTGTTGCCAGTATAAACTGCCAAAGATATAGGAGCGATATACGTGTTTCTGATCCTTCCATACGTATAAAACCAAACATCATCATGAGGTCCGGTAAACCGAACATTTTACCAAGAGACATCCATACCATTAGAATAAAAAAAGGAATGGTGCCCAAACCCATGAAAATTACTCGTCGATGCAAGGCATTATAAATAGTGGCTCTCAACTGATCATCAAGGGTGATTCCGTGATCATGATGGCTATCCATATGTTCATGACTGTCATGATTCATGGCAATTTTTTTTGCTTCAGGTGGAGAAGCAAGTACGGTGTTGCCTGCTGTATCTACCAATTGGTATGTACCAGCCGAGGCGACAGCTTTTTTTAAATCAGCAATTGTAACCTGTGTTTCATCATATTCTATAGACATTTTTTCAGCAGCAAAATTTACCATCACTTTTTGCACACCAGGCACTTCCTGAACTACAGATTCAATAAGGGCTTTGCACGATGCGCAATGCATACCGACTATTGGAAAAATTTGTTTTTTCATTTTTAATAAATAGTATATAAGGCTAAATACCTGGATCCCGGATCAAGTCCGGGATGACAAGCTTATATTAATTAACAACCACCTCGACGGGTGGTACCATTCCCATCGTGCAACTCACTTTATAATTGCCTGGTTTTTCAGGTGTGAACTCCGCCATTGTAACTTTATCCTTTAATACAATCATGTTGTTATAAAGACCTGGCCAATACATAGCAGCCGCACACCCAATAACACCATTGTTTAATACTTTTAATTTCACTGGCAACCCCGCCTTTAACGTAAGTGTTTTTGGAAAATATTCAAAACCTTTTGCTTCCATGGTGACTTCTTGATACGCGTTTTTACCTTCACCTTTTAATTGCACGCCAAGCTGCCTATTTTCAGATAGAGTAGAGGAGTGAGGCAAAATATCATTCATACTGGGTAATCCAAGTACGGTAAACTGAGCATTTATATTGTAAAGGCTAAACAAAACGATACCTATTGCGGCAACTACATTAAAGGTATTTGCCCAGGTGGCATACTTTTGTATAGACACGCTACTATAGCCAATAAACCACAGTACGGGGAACGTACCTACGGCAAATAGCAGCATCATAAGCATTCCATTTACAAAGCTCCCTGAAGTAAGCGCTACCGACTGGGCCATGAGAGTAAAGCCACAGGGCAAGAAAAAGGTAAGGGCTCCTGCAATAAACGGCATATATTTTCCTTGAAAATGTTGCTCATCGCTCACATATCGACCCACAAAAGAGGGGAGAGCGAGTCTTATTTTTTTTGTCCAACGTACACCTAGCATTTGTAATCCGACAATACCCATAAGTGCAGAAACAAAAATGATCAATATACTAGTAAACTGCAATGACATTTGGAAAAATGATCCAATATATCCCAGGACACCACCCAGGATCGCATACGACACGAGACGCCCTATATTAAAAAGTATCACCGGCGTTATACGTTTAGATTCATCCTTTCCGCCATAGAGCGTATTCCACTGTCGAGTAAGAGACAACAATATTCCGCCCGTTAAAGCAGCACAACTCGAGATACTTGCCACAACTCCAAGCGCAAAAAAAGCCGGGAGTGTAGAAGTACTAGTCAGAGTAAAGCGAGCAAATAACTGTGTATCTTGAAGAATAATAAAAAAAATAATCCCGACAATGCCAATCCCGATAATCTGCGTAATATTGTTATATGAAATACTACCCGTGCCCAGAGGTTGCTCAGTAAACGTATACCCAAGTTCACGGAATTCACTATTTAATGTTTGAATATTTGGCAGATTTCCCCTGGAACCTGTTATGGTTACGGCTTTTTCTACCAAAGAGGCTTCAACATTTTCTACACCCTCAAGCTTATTTATTCTCTTTTCAAGCAAAACTTCACATGCGGCACAATGCATCCCAGCCACATATAATGTAGATGTTTTTATATTTTTCATAGTTATTCAACACTATTGGCAAAAGTAATAAAAAATTTACAAATTTTTGATTAAGAGCGATGTATTAAACCCTGGATCCCGAAACGAGTTCGGGATGACAAAAAAAGTTATTTATACTTATATATACTTATTAACTCTTCAATCGTTTTTTCTTCTTGTCCATCTCTTATCTGTTCCACCGCGCACGTCTTCAAATGCTCTTCCATAATAAGCATGTCTATTTGCTTAAGCGCTTTTTGGAGAGCCAAAGACTGATGCACAATATCGATACAATACGCATCTTCATCAATCATCGTCATCACTTTTTTGAGATGTCCTTGTATGATCTTCATACGGTGGAGGAGACGTTCTTTATTGTTTTTTATAGTAACCATTTTTATATAAATTAATAGATAAAAGTTACAAGTGAAAATATAAAAGAAATAAAACTAATCTAAAATAGTTTTTCTCTTTTATCTGTTGTTATCCCCCTAGGGGGGATTAAATATATCATAATATTATTTGTAACAAATGTCAATCCTTTCCTTGTTTTCAGCTTAAAAATATGCTAAACTGAGGAGCAACTTCACCCATTCTGCCTTGTACAATTTATAGATTGCTATGACATTTTCATTTGTAGATATCGAAACAACTGGGTCGCGTGTTCAATATGATCGCGTGATAGAGATAGGAATTCTGCGAGTGGAGGAGGGGAGCGTGATTAAGACCTATAATAAATTAATCAACCCAGAAATCTACCTATCTCCTTATATTGAACAAATGACGGGCATTTCATCGTTGGAGCTTGAGCGTGCACCAGTTTTTGATGAGGTCAAAGAGGAGATCATGGAAATGCTTGATAGTAGTGTTTTTGTAGCTCACAATGTACGATTCGATTATGGGTTTCTCAAAAATGAGCTCCGTCGATATGGACTGGATCTGTCGCTGAAACAGCTATGTACCGTCAAACTCTCACGGGCGCTATATCCACATTACCGTAAGCACAACCTAGATGCACTTATAGACCGATTCCATTTTAGCTGCGAAAATCGTCACCGAGCCTTTGATGATGCGCGCATCCTGTGGGATTTTTATAATGCCATCCACAAAGAATTTCCACTGGAAGCCATAGAAAAAACAGTCTCTATACTCATGAAGACTCCCACAATTCCCACACATCTAAGCGCGGATGAAATCAACATGCTCCCAGAAGGGCCAGGCGTCTATTTGTTTTACGACGAAAAAGGGTTATTGTTGTATGTTGGTAAAAGCACCAATATAAAAGAGCGCGTATTATCACATTTTACCAATGATTATACTTCCACCAAAGAGATGAATATGGTACGAGAAGTCGCCCATATAGAATCTATTAGCACTGCAGGGGAGTTAGGAGCGCTACTGATGGAAGCGCATCTCATCAAAAAAGAGCAACCTGTATATAATCGACAGCTTAGAAAAATTCATAAACTAACTATTCTCAAAAAATCAGAGACAGCCAAAGGCTATCATACAGTCACCATGGAGGAAGCCGAGTGCATACAAATTGAGGACATACCCAATATATTGGGTATTTTTCGCAGCGAAAAATCTGCCACTGAATTTATGCGAAAAAAGGCTGCCGAACATCGCTTGTGTGAACAACTTCTAGGAGTAGAGAAGGGGAGAGGGGCCTGTTTTGGTTCCAAAATTGAGCGCTGCAAAGGCGCATGTACAGGCCAAGAGCTCGCTATCGCATATAATATGCGCTTTGCCGAGGCCTTTTATGAAAAAAAGATTAAAAATTGGCCTTTTCCCGGCCCCGTCCATATCAAAGAATACAATCCAATTACAGAAAAAAATGATGTTTTTACCATAGACCGATGGTGTCTCCTTGCAGATGATTCCAGAGAACTCCTTTTTGATTATGATATGTATAAAATTCTTCGTAGCTTCATATTCGATGAACGAAATCAGAAAAAAATATCTCACACAAAAATTTGAAAAATAGTATGTAGAGATGAGTGCCTATTGGCAAACATCTCTACATATACGCTAGCTTTCTATACCTATCCTCGCAATTTCACCAGGCATTGCAACTACGATAAAATTTAAGGCTGTTCTTCCCTCGCCCTGAATGTCTAATTCCACAAATTCAGGTATAAAAATGAGATCCGCGGGCTCCTTCTCCAAAAAGTTACGGGCCTTACAAAGTGCCTGAGCACTCCTAGTTATAGCCATACAACCCATCGCTCTCAGATTAATATACCGAACCTGAGGCTCAGGATTATATACTATGGTGCGCATTCTATGCGCCACGGCTCCGGCCAGCTTTTCAATCTGTGTATTAGTGCACCCATACAAGAGTGAGTGTGTCGGATTATAGATTCCTCCTTGCATACTTGTGGGCATACGTACTACAAAAAAACTGATTCCAGAGCAAATAGTTGTACCCCATATTTTCCGAGGGATCACAACCAAATCATCATGATAGGGCTGCAAGAATTTTCGTGCAGCCGTCATACCTTTGATTGCTATATCCGTTGCCGTTACACCAAGGACCCGCACTTCTACAGACCCCGTTTCCGTTATCTCATTGAAAATTGATGAACCTAGTTTCCCTGAGGGTGTGTGAGCGGAAACAACTAAAGATGCATTCATAATACCTCCATTTTCTCTTTCATAGACGGATTGTCAAGATACTGCTTGCTTTTCTGCTTCTAAAAGTAAGCGCTATGATTATAGCATATTAAATCTCACCCTTTATTAAGCTCAAAACAGGTATAATACCGATATGGACAAAAAAACAATCATCATAACCGCACTTTCTATACTGGGAATTATCATCTTTCTAGTTGGGGCTTATGCCATGACCAATAAACCCACGATTACCGATTTTCCTGATTTAAAGAAAGTACGGACCAACGATCATATCAAATGGTCTCCCGCCAAAAAACAAATTTTAGTTGAATACAGCGATCTACAATGTCCGGCATGTCAGGCATATCATGTACTCGTTGAAGAACTTGCAAAAGATAAGCAGCTAAAAGACAATATTACATTTATCTATAGACACTATCCGCTAGACGCCATACATCCCAATGCCCGCAGTGCGGCGCATGCTGCAGAAGCTGCCGCTATTCAAGGCAAATTCTTTGAGATGCATGATGTGCTTTTTACCAAACAGAATGAGTGGACAAGTAGTAGTTCACCTATCGATTTTTATAAAAAATATGCTGCAGCCCTCAAACTCGATGTCGCTAAATTTGAGAAAGATTTAGCTTCAAATGCTGTCAAACAACGAGTTCAAGACGATCTTCTTGAAGGAAATAAATATGGAGTCGCTGGCACACCTACTTTTTTCTTTAACGGTAAAAAGCTAGACAATCCACAATCTCCCGAGGCTTTTAGAGCTGTACTACTTGAAGGTATAGAGAAATAAGAAATGGAGTTATATGTACATTCGTATTGATAATCGTAAAATCCATTTTAAAAAGGTGGGATCCGGTCCACCAGTACTTTTTGTCCATGGCTGGGGCGGGACCATTTACAGCTTACATGAAGTGGCCCAACTTGCTTCGACCAAATATACAGTTTATATCCTAGATCTCCCTGGGTTTGGCAAAAGTGATAATCCACCGCATCACTGGGGAGTAGAGGGGTATGCTGACGTAATACAACTGTTCATAAAAAAACTTTCTATTAAAAAACCTATGTATGTTGGACATTCATTTGGGGGAGCTATAGGTATCTATATCGCAAGCCACAATCCAGATATCATATCCTCATTGATACTTTGTAACAGCTCATTTAAAAGGGAAACTAAAATTTCTACTATAGCCCGTGTAATCAAAATTTTTCCACATTTTCTACGGAGCTTTTTACACCCTATCGAACCATTTATAAAAAAAATGTACTATACACTATTTCAGCGAGGTTCAGACCTTATGAAATATCCTCATCTTGAATCTAATTTTAAAAAAATTGTCACGCAAGACCTTACGGCCGATACAAAAAAAATCAAAACACCAACACTTCTTTTATGGGGAGAAGATGATACCGCAACCCCTGTCCTTTGGGCATATGAATTAGAAAAAAATATAGTTGGCTCACGTCTTGTTGTATATCCAGGCGTCAGACATAACCTACCAATCAAAATGCCTCAAGAAGTATGGCAACAGGTAGACGCTTTTCATAATCAGTTATAACATTCGCTCGACCACATGATTCTTTTTATTTTTATTACACTTGCATATGCCTTTATACGGGGTATTTCTTTTATCTACCTTTTTCAAATAAAAGAATATCGTTTCGATAGATTGTTTTCACGGATACGTGAAAATGGTTTTATTAATACTTTTTATACATCCACCTTTAGAAGACCAGCCTTTTCTGCCCGGAACCTACTCATTTTGATGATTCATGCTGGCTCAATTTGCGTCTTATTTTTGGTCGCACTAGAACATCAATTTCTGTATAACTTCCTCATTTTGTCACTACCCTTTGCACCATTACTGGCTTTTATAATAATTTCTGTGGCAGTTGTGATTACTGAAATCCCAGTCAAAATATGGAGACATCTTATCATTTTGAAGGCGGTAGTAAAAGTACGTAAATCAAAAGCTATTTTTATAGGTATTACAGGAACCTATGGCAAAACCTCTGTAAAAGAATATATTTCTTTTATTTTATCCGATAAATTTAAAGTTGCAAAAACAGATAAAAACATGAATACTGGCGTTGGTATCGCACTGGCGAT
>CAZPYR010000005.1:0-34451 GCA_964590815.1 uncultured Gammaproteobacteria bacterium
ATGATGTATGGGATTGAAAAAAATCTCATAACGCCCGATGCTATACATCTTTTGATTTGCACCGATGGCTGTGCAGGTGGTCGTGCAAAGTACACCAATCCAGAGGAACTCAAAAAATTGCGCCAGCAAGAACAGAAAAATGCTCTCAAGAAACTCAATATACCCGAAGATCAGTGTTATTTCCTGGATTTTAAAGATGGGTATCTTCATAATAATGATAATGTGCTTACTGAGCGTATAAGCTACCATATTCGAAAGACTAAACCTGACCTTCTCCTCACCCATAATGGATTTGAGGCAATTGTTGAAAAACCACAAGGTACGTACTATATTCACAAAGATCATCGCGTGGTGGGTGAAGCAGCTCTGGACGCCTGCTATCCATATAGCCGTGACCTTCTTTTTTTTCCTGAACATCATCATGAAGGGCTGGAAGGGCATTTCATCTTGGAAATACTGGTATCTGAAACTCAAAATCCAAATGTGAAGGTAGATTTTACTGATTATCTAGACCGGAAAGTAGATCTTATAAAGTGTTTTATGACTCAGATAGAATCTGATGCATGGCTCTATAAATATTTTAAAGATACGATGACAGAAAATGATCGATATATTGAGGTCTTTAAATATCTCAAAATCATCATATAATTAAGAATATGAAACCAACTCTTGTAATTCATGGTGGCGCAATTTTTGATGAAAATGATTATACCCCAGACTTTGATGCCCAATACAGGAAAGCATTAGATGAGGCATTGCATGCTGGGTACTCTGTACTCTCTTCTGAAGGCTCGGCACTACAGGCAATAGAAACAAGCATACGTATCCTTGAGGATTGTGGCCTTTTTGATGCAGGTCGAGGCGCAGTATATAGTGCCGATGGCACCCAAGCACATGACGCGTCTATCATGGATGGGACAAATAGAAAGGCCGGTGCGGTCGCGGGTGTAAATAAAATTAAGAACCCTATTTCTGCTGCACGAAAAGTAATGGATGAAACTTGGCATGTACTTCTTATTGGCAATGGCGCCGTAGATTTTGCTAAGCAGCAAGGTCTTGAAATAGTAGAACCTTCATACTTTCATAATGAACGAAAATATAAGCAATATTTAAAACTAAAACTTGCTGAAGAAAAACAAAAGTTGCATGGTACGGTGGGAGCTGTCGCATTGGATATGCAAGGAAATCTAGCTGCAGGTACGTCGACTGGTGGGTTGGAAATGAAACATTATGGCCGTGTAGGTGATACCCCAATCATTGGAGCTGCCACTTATGCTGATAATGAAATATGTGCAGTATCATGTACCGGGGAAGGTGAGTATTTTATACGTACATCGGCTGCGCACAATGTGTGGTCTCGTATGAAATATAAAGGGGAGTCTTTGGACGAAGCAACCAATAACGTATTAGCCGAGATAAAAGAATTGGGTGGTTTAGGTGGATTGATTGCTGTAGATTCACAGGGTAATATATCTACCCCGTGCACGACAGGAAGAATGTTTAGAGGTAAAGCCGTGGGAGGCGTTATGTCTGTAGAGATTGACTTGCCTTAATTAATGAAAGAATTTTACTTTCAGTTTCATTTAACATTTCTTCACTCACGTTGTCATTTGCAGCAAAAGCTAAATAAGTATTTAAGCTTACTCTATATCGAGTACCCACAATAACTCGTACGTCTGGATGTATTTGATTTAATTTGTTAATAAAATCCGGGTCGTAGAAGACTTCGTCGGGAATAATTATTTCTGTTTTTGTATGTACTCTAGTGATTGGTAAATCATTAATGTTACCGGTTTCAATAATACTAATCCAATGTGACATCGCGGGGCGTGCATTTAGTTCTCGTTTAAGTATGGATCCCTCTTCTCCCAGACTGCTTGCATCAGCTGAATCAATAAGTAAATCATCAGTGTTTTCTATACCTATATACCCTACTTCAGAAAGTCTTTGAGCCAATATGGTATGAATATCGGTAAAACCTGGAGCTAGTGTTTCAAGATCCACAAGCATATTTGTATGCCATTTATTGCCTCCATATTGTGATCCGGCTGCGTCTAAAAATCTTTGTACGGTGCTACCCATCATTATGTGCTGACGATCGGCACCAATATAAAAACGAGTGCATGGAGATAATTTATGGAGTAATGGCAGCTGTCGCTGTGTCATGATTGTCTCGCCAGGCAAAAAGACTTCGGGTAGAAGCCCATTTGCAATATGCTCCGGTATGACGCCCTTGTGTACCCCATGTCCTCCTACACCTGCGTCTTTTGTAACAACATATGTACCATAATTGCCAAAATATTCTTGAATTCCATCTGCTATTGCAGCTTCCTGCCCTGGTACAAATGTATCGTATCTTGTTGCAGGAGTAGGAATATTGTGCTCTCTACAAAATTCCTGAAACCCCCTTTTGGAATAGAGGGTGGCATGTAATAAAGACTGTAAGCCAAAACGATATCTTTCATCATCGGTTTTGGCATAACCATATAAAGATCGAGGTGAAAGAACATGCGGCATAAGATTGTCTGGCTTATTTTCTTCAAGCCACTGAGTAATAGATGGTACTACTACGATATCTTGACTCAAGTTGATGCCCACAGCCGCAAATGATTCATGGATTTTGTGTAAAAGCTGAATCATTGTAGCTTCCTCGCCTTGTACGACTAATTTGTCTTGAAGTTGGGTAAACGCATATAACAGAGGTCCATCACCTTCATCGGCATCTTGTATATCTTTATGTTCATTACCAATTATAGTTCCCTCATATATTTTGGAAGAATTGTATTCAAAGCATCCGCTGTTTCCCAATGCTACCACAGGGGCTTCGGGATTTCCGAAGCGGGAAAGTACATGCATTTTGCGAGAGTCACTATAATATACGGGAACAGGCGCTGTATCTTTTAATTCATCTGTTAATAAATGCCTTGTTTCAGTAGGATTTTGGAGAGCTGCTAAATATCTCTGATGTAATTCATCGCGGGTTAGATGCCTTTCTATTGGTACTAATTTTTCCTGTGGGTTCATAGATTTTTAAAAAAAACCCTCCTTTCCTGTGGAGGGGTGTATAAAGCGTTTGTGTCTTTATTACGCTCCCCTACCGCAACATGTATCAAGGGTGGCTACAATATTGGCACAAGTAAATATCATAATTTGTGAAAATTATATCACTAATATGTAAAAATGCAAGTAATTTGAGTAAAAAACTTAGCAAAATGAATTTTTTATCAGAAATTTATCAAAAACATGCATCTATTTAGAGATTTGGAATTTTGTAAATGTATGCTCAAATACATTTGGTATAATAGTATTTATTGCGGGCGTAGTTCAGTGGTAGAATGTCTGTTTTCCAAACAGAAGATCGCCAGTTCGAATCTGGTCGCCCGCTCCAAGTTCCAATTACGAGTTTGTAAATTACGAATTACGAGTTGGAAATTGTCACGTATGAACAGGTTAAGTCGTGTGTTGGCTGCACTTATTTTTTTTGGAATTTTCGGTAACTTCTTCTTTTACCGTTCTGTTACTCCACTATGGTTTGGCTTTTTCTTTCTGTCATATCTAATATTTATTCTCACAACCGCAAGATATGTATATAAAAGTACGTGGATACTTACACTTACGGCCGTTTTTGCGGTAAGTGTGATAGCAACAAGGGCGACTGTAGTTGTACAAATGGGGACGGTCTTTTTCTTGCTGGCAACGGTTTTAACTACCTGGTATGTTGGCACTCGTGAAGAAGGATCGTTTGCTTCACTCACACAAGTAGTACTCTCTCCTCTTTTTGCTGGACTGACTTATATACGCATGGCCTTTTCTCTACTTGTACCCAATGTTTTAAAAATGCTATATAGTCGCGTAGTATCTTTACTTTCAAATAATACGCAACATTCTCGTATTACTTCATCATTCATGGGACTGCTCATTGCTATACCGGTTGTTACCATACTAGTTGGGATGTTTGCGGCTGCTGACCCTATATATTATTCATATGTACAGAAAATATTTTCGCCCGAGTTTCTGCGGGAAATTCCTTGGCGCATAATTTTGACTATCCTTATTATTATCTCGGCGTTGCCTTTTATACTACCCAATACTAAACAGGTATTTTTTTCACCCGGATATATCCTTTCACGGCTACAAGTAACACGCGAACTGACCATAGTAATGATGAGTGTGGCTCTTGTAATTGCCAGTTTTATAGTCGTGCAATGGCCATATATTTTTGTGTCGGTTGGAGCTGAAACAGATCTTTCGACATATGGAGTGGCCACCTATGCTGAATATGTGAAAAAAGGGTTTATTGAATTGCTACGGGTGAGCGCTTTTATATATATCCTTCTGTGGCTGGGGCTTTCGGCAATACGACACTCGATACATCGTCCAAAATGGCTTTTTGCAATACAGCTCGTTGTTGCAGCCGAATTTTTTATCATACTACTTTCTATATTCCGACGCGTATATTTGTATCAGTTGTATCATGGATTGAGTCTCATACGTGTGTACGGAACGTTTTTTCTGATATGGTTAAGTATTTTGACTATTACCTTAGTTGCTCGCCATTTTACTAAGCGATTGAGGCTCGCCTACGTAGAAGGCTTTGCAATCATTGTACTCTTTTTTATTGTGGGAGTCTGGAATGTGGAGCGATTTATTGTGCTAAACCATCCACCTACAGTAAATAAAAAAATCGATTACGTCTATTTATCCCGCCTTTCTCCCGATGGTGTTGATGGGTGGGTCGTCGCCTATCATCATGCTCAGGAGGTGCTAGAACGATATAGCAATAGGGATGGAGAGCTAGATGCCCATGCTCGAAAAGAGATCGCATACGCCTACTATGAAACCAAAAAATTGACCTACAATTACCAGCGCCTGGCCTTGAATCAGGCCAATCATGATGAATTCGGTAATTATTTATCCGAGGTGGTAGCCTTCCAAAAGAAACAACTTTTAAAGGAAAGCGAAGGGCTGGCAGTATATCAGTCAAAACCTGAGGATACCTGGGTGCCTCAGCGCATAAAAGATACAAATCGGATGATTGGACTTCTTGATGAACTTGAAGCATCCTTCAAAAAAGGAGAAAGTGATCATACCAAAGATTATGTGGATGTGTCTACCCCGGCTTGGATAGATCTACCGCAATATAATCCGGATCCAGTACCTGCACTGGCATCTTTTTATGATGGTGGAATTATCTACTCATTATCAACCGGTGCACAATGGTATCAAAAGACGGTGGTTGATAGGTATTTAATGAGTGATGCATGGATTGATAGATTATTTAGATATAACAGTGGAGAACGGGAAGCTTGGCAACGAATACAAAATGAGATTCCACTAGCAGATATACATACAATGCAGGATCAATATTTTGCTTTGCAAGAGCGTATTGAAAAACAGGGAGAGCGAAATTATGAGCAAGATATCTCGCTTGATAGTCCTCTACTTTGGTAACAACTCCACTATTTAGATTATCTTCATATCAAAGTTTGCGATACTCGTAGATCATAGCCGCAGTTTGAAGAACAGTGGCTACTATAAAAGCACATAAAATAGCAATTGGTGGGCCAAAAACTCCTTTTTGAGGTATAAGCCAGTAGGAACCGACAGAAATGATGACAAAAAAAAGGATATTGGTGAGCAGGATATAGATAGGTTTTTTGGCGGTATAAAGGAGATATAGCATAGGGATACTACCTAGTGCGTTGAGTACGAATGCGATGGTGAGAGAATGTGAAATATCTGCCGTGAACGCATATTTTTTGGTAAAGACAAGCTCAAACACAGCTTTCGGGGTAAGATACAAAGCTATAAAAATTGCGGTGGGAAGCAAAAGAAAATAAAAAGCCTGCTTAATTTCTTTCTTTACATCTTCTTTACTTTGTATAGAAGCAAATCGAGGTGAAAGTACCTGGGTAATACTTACTATCGAGGCAATGATCGTAAGGATGATTTTTTGAGCAAGACCATAGTACCCTACCTCCTGCCTAAGGCCAAAAAATGAGAGCAAAAATAAGTCCATGCGAAGTCCTAAATTATAGAATTGTGATGCTGCAAAATAGGTCATAGTATAACCAAATTTAAAATCTTCCTTGTGAACTTCTGCAATATGAAAGTGCGGAATAAGCGATCTATTTCTTATCAGAATAAGGAGAAAAAATATAATAGGTCCTAAAATACCAAATACAAACATGACGATGCCAACAGATATAAAACCCGTGTAATTGAGGTAAAAGATAATAATGGTTTTTATAAGATTGGCTATATTAATATACAGATTTGCTTTTAGAAACTTTTTTGTGGCAAATAAGATATTGGTAAAGAAATTTTGCCAAATCAGAAGCAGCACAGAAATTGCAGTAAGATAGAGCTCCCATCGGGCAGCACCTGTTTTGAAAAAGACCTTATCTAAATATGGAAATGTGATAAAAAGGATGATGATGATAATAAAAGAAAAAAGTGATTGATAATAGAAGGTACTTTTTATAAATCGATAGAGTTGGAAACTTTTCTTTTCATACAGAGGTGGAATAACTGAATAGATAGTGGCCGTAGTTCCAAATTCAAGTACATTGGCCAGGACATATGCAATACCCAGTAGTACGCTGAGCACTCCATATTGCTCTGGAGACATAAATCGCACGAGGAGCAGTGCAAACAGGGCCACAAAAAAGATATTTACATAGTTTCCCAAGGTGTTAATGATCACATTCGCACTGGTTGGCTCTTTGATAAATGTAAGAAGTCGGGATAGCATGTACTATTGTAACACGGGATTGAGATTTATTTGAGAGCTGTATCTATACCTACATGGCTCCAGTGTACCGGAACATGTTGCCGTATATCTTTCCATGAAGGGGATGCAACTTTCCCTGTTTTTTTGTCGGTATTCAAAGGTTTAATGGCTGCTTTTTGTACATGACGACTGTCAAAATAAAAAGGAGCAGTTATGGTGCGGGTCATATTGGATTCTATAAACGTTTGGGCAACGGTGAGACCGGAAGCATTGACATGATGTGAAAGTACATACATAGGTTGATCTTCATAGGTGATCAGAGAGATTTCGCCTGGTGCACGATGTAAGGCGTACTCTCCCTGACTCATGGCATGATGCGGATGATAAAAATACTCCTTGCCACTTTCTTTTACCGTTTGCAAGGTCGCGTCTAGTTCGAGACGCGGTCCTGTAATATCGTCGGCATAGCCAAATGTTGGATACAATGAAATTGTATGCAAGTTGCCTTGATGATATGTCGCGGTCATCAATTCTTCACAATTTACATCTCCCACTGCAGAGGGCAGAAGAGGTTGTGCAAAGCGCACATGTGCCCAACCAAGCGGTCGAAAGTTTATCTCAAAGGTATATAGATCATCTTGTATGCTTATATAGGGAAAGCCATTTTCTGTAATATTTCGTTGAGCGACTGCTGAACCATTTTCATTAAAAAAATAGCCTGTTTGCATGCCTAAACCACCAATGACATGTAATTCTAAAGCTCTATCTTTTGTATTTAGATATTCTATAACAGCATGTTCCTCAAGTTCTGGAAATTTATTGCAAAAGCGTTCTTTAAATATCCACGCAGAGGGTACAGAATCAAGTGGATCATAATTTGGTACTTTTTCTGTATTTGACATGCGTTAATTATAGCAAATAATTCCCTATAGTAAATATGTATAGGGCATTTAATGAAGAGTTTAGGAAGAAATGTCTGTGTATATAGTCACATCGGGGTGTGTATGGAGAAAGCTGGCCGGATTGTGAGTTGTTGGAGCCGTGTTTGCCAGAGTCTGATGGAGGATTTCTTGTTTGGACGGTCCGGACACAAGCAGAAATATTTTTTTTGCCTCCAGGATAGTCCCTATACCCATACTCATTGCTGTGGTTGGGACTTTTGATATATCTCCATTAAAAAACTTTTCAGCATTTACTTTTATAGTTTCTGTTGCAATATCGACAAGTCGGGTCCGACTGTCCCCTGCACTCCCCGGCTCATTGAAAGCAATATGTCCATTTGTCCCGATACCCAGAATCTGAAGATCTATACCGCCTGCTTTTTTTATTTGTCCTTCATAGTGTTTGCATTCGGCTTGGGCATCTGTGGCCTCGGTATTTGGGATATGGGCGTGCTCTATTTTAAAAGTTGGGTTGAGATCATGCAGAGGTTTCCAGAACTGGGCCATCATTTCGGCATAGTAGCTATTTTTATTATCACGAGTGAGGCCATAGTACTCGTCTAAATTGAAAGTATGAAGCCCTGAAAGGTCTGCTGAAAAGCGGGCCAGCATGGGTACGAGATGTTTATACATACCCATAGGAGTCGCTCCTGTTGCAAGCCCGAGGACAAAATGATTGTTGGCTTTGAGACCTTCGTGTATGAGCGTGGATACATCTTCAGCAGATTGCTGGGAGAGTGCATCGTAATGTGTTACGGTAATGATTTTCATATATATAGTTTATCAGCTACTCAGCATTTCAGCCATACAGCTAATAATACTGAGTCGCTGAAGAGCTGGATTGCTGCGGAACTAAAATCAATATCATCCGTTAACTGCCTTGTATGCCTCGATATACATCGCCATATTCCATGATTGGTATGGGACACCCATAGGTGTGCCATGTTGACCATGGAGGTATTCATTGAATTCCCAATCGTTTATGGCATTGGCGGCTGCTAATTTTTCAAGATCCTTTTTGGCTAAGTCTTTGTTGTACTGCGCAAGCCATTTTACCCAGAATCCACCAATGTATGGCCAGATGCCTGCATTGTGATATTGCCATGGGTAGTTTTGGCGACCTTTGGACATATATGGCCTCCAATCGGGCTCACCTGGATAAATAGGTGGATACAGTACTTTTATTGGATATGGCAAATTCACTCCGGCTCTAAGAATTTCTTGGGTGATAAGCTCGGCTTTCTTTTCATCGGCAAGACCCGTAAGACAAGCTAAAATATTGCCATAGACTTCAAATCTCATTTCAAATGTACGGTGTGAAGAAAAACCAAGATAATACGGTACATACACGGCTTGCGCATTGGAATACTCGATCATGGTACTGGCATAGACCATGTCTTTTGTATATTGATTATCTGGAACATAATTCATACCGCGATCATCTGACTTGTGTACCCAAAGGAGTGTATTCACTCCTTCATAAATGCGATTTTTTGCTTCTTCAAGATCGGTTCTCTTTTCTACTTCTACACGTAGTTTATGTAGCCAATACCAAAGTGTGTTTGGATAAAGTACTGTGCCGATGCGTGGCATTTCGTCGTCCCAACCTGCTGATTCACCTTGCTCGACAAGATAGTCATTATTGGTATCCTGATAGGTAAGCCACACATAGGCTTTTTCAAGATGCTCTTTGTGTTTCTCATAGAAACCCATATCCCCAGTTTTCTTTACATACAGAAGTAGGGCGATACTCCACCAGAGGGTGCCATCGATTGTGCCAGGCATCCACCAATGGATACGATTTGCTTCAGGCTCAAAGTTTTGAGGAAATTGACCTCGTTTGGATTGTGCAGGGACAAGATTTTCAATAGATTTTTTTGCTAAATCTATGAGTCCCTGGTCATCTGAGGAAAGCATACCCAGGGTACAGGTCCCAATATCGCGGGGAAAAAGTGAGGCATACGTGCCTTTTTCCATATCGGCGCTGACACGGGCAGCTGCCATACCGTATTGGGTCTGGTTTTGTTTAAGGTACTCAAGTGCAAGTTGGTAACCTTTTTGAGTTAGTGGTGTTTGATCTTGTTGCATAGGATACTTTATAACGTATTTTTAGCTTAAAGTAAAGTTGCTGTCTTGGGATTTAAGATTTTTATCTATCTCATCAAGTAAAGTCCAGGTAGATTGCTCTAATCCAAAGCGCTGCGAATTGTGATGATTGCGTTCTCCGTAGTATGCTCTATGTTTTGGACTGAGAGCTTTTTCGAACGCTTCTTTAAAACCAGCTACATGTACTATTTCTCCTGTTTTATCATCTTTGAGTTCATGACTTTCATAGGAGTCCTTATCGAAGAAAAAAGCGCTGTCATCGGGATGAGTTTCTTCGTGTGCGGCTATTTTTGAAAGAAACGCTGGTATACCATGGGTTATTGTTGTGCCATCAATTTCTGATTGTACTTGGCAAAGGCCAGCTTCTTTTGGTGCTAAATGTAATGTCTCAGTCTGAGATGGTCCAAAATAGGCATCAAATGCAAACATTACTTCACTAGCACTCATTGCCACACCGGGAAAAATAATTTGACTTTGAATATCTTCAGGTAGACTGGCAATATACTGCTTCATTTCCTGTGCTCGACTCATAAGACGAGGATCCTTCAGAGGCACTCCTCCAAGTACTGCAAGCTGTATATTACTAATATCTGTATCTTGTTCCTTAAGATCATTGAGCCATTGAACAAAGTTTTCAATAAGTACATCATATCCTTTTTCCGTATCTATACGAGTCACCATACCTAAGACTGTTGCATCTTGTTTGAGTCCTAGTTTTTGGCGCGCCTCTGCTCTTTTTTCAATAGGATTCTCTACATTGAAAGCCTCTGAATTGATAGGCAAAGGAGCGACTACAGACCGCTTCATAATATCTTCATAGGTCAGACCATATACGCCATCGTATGCGCGGGCAGTGATTTCTCGCTCTTGGCGTGTAGAGAATGCAACAATACTGGTTTTTAAAGTTGCGATTTCATACATACGTCGCTCCCAAGAAGTATTACTGTTTTGAAAGTATTCGGGAGATTCAGCCCGTATAGTAAGTGCAGGGGATGAATGAAAGTACGTGACTTGCAGTACCCTCTCAGCTAAATTTTCATATCCGGGTTCTTTTGCTAATTCTTCAAGAAGTGCACCTCGCACAGCTGCTTCTACATAAAAATGGGCAATGTCTATGATTTTATCATGCTTTCCCAGTAGTTCACGATATCTTGCAAGTATTTCAGGACGATTTAAATATGCATCAATCATTTTGTCATAGGGCAGTGGTTTGCCATCTGCTCCTGTTGGTAAATCAAATAGTTCAGTTGCGTATTCTACACCCTCTGGTGTATAACCTTCGTGAGGAGATGGGGTTTGTAACAAAAAACCCACTTCATCTGAGACCCCAATTTCTTCAAGCATGTCTTTACCATGAAGGGCAATGCCTTTCATCTGTAGTTCAGTTGCAATGGCAGCTCCACCGACACTTGCGCCGGCTCCACTTCTTTCTAAATCGGCTCGAAAAGCATGTGCGGACTCTTGGGTAATAGATTCACGTATAAGAATAGACATAGGATTTTATAGTAATTTGCAATTATCATATAGTATCATACTTTTGTGTATTTTCAATATGTATTTATTAGGAATAAACATCATATAGTATAATACTATGAGTAAATTTACTAAGACAATGGCTCTTAGGATATGGTTTGCTTCCTTTTTTTGGCACTTTGACATCGCCTGCGCACTTTCCGTGCAGAAACATAGATGGATAGCTTGTAGCTGGTAGTCAGTAGCTTGTAGTTAGGGATTATCATTCTGTTACAACCTGCAACATATCACTTACTACTCTCCCTCTGTGTGTCTGCACGGGCGAAAGCAGCAGGCAACTACTATCCCGCATGCCACCGAGAAATCGGGAGGGATGGTAATCGACGTTTAAGTAGAGTTTTTTTTGTTCAATGCAAACGAATAACTTTTCAATAAGGAGACAGAGTATGAATAGGAAATACCGAGACGAACTGTATGGGGATCGCGAAGTCAATGCACTTCGGAATTTTGGAAGACGGCGTGGTAGCCTTGGCCTTTATGATTTGCAAAACTTGCCTAATGACATCGCAAATGCGTACAGTATTCTTAGGCAGCTTTGGCAAGATGGCCGTCTCTTTGTCGAGAAGTTTAACTTTCCAGAATATGGTCAGATGATTTCGGAATTTCTTGAAAAGAGAGCTAATTATTCACAAGTGCCTGAGCATCTAATGTCCACTGTGAAACGTCTGCATGAAGAATTAGGAGGCAACGAAGTTGCTAGCCTTTTTGAAGGTCTTGGGATCATGTCTATCCGCACGGGTGCACCAATCCCAAAACCTAAGAATGGTCAGGCACAGAAAGATATTCTGATTCTTGTGGCACATCCAGACGATGCAGAGATTATGTATGGTGCGCAAGCATTACATGAAATGGTCGAAAATCGTAGCATCATGCATTACTTTGTTCTCTTCCCTGGGACTGCTGGGGGAGATGACAGAGGATTTACGCAGTTAGGGGCTCCAATTTTGAGAGCTGTAGAGCTCATTGCCGCTGCACGCAAACTTGGCATTCCGTGGGTACACTTCTTCTGTGGTCCAGAAGTCAACGAGGAAGGGTTCCCAGAGAATTTTGGTTTGCGTGAATGGCTGGGTTCCTTGGCCCTTAAAAATAGCGAGGATGCAGCTTTTCTCCTTGGGTTGGCACTAGCTCGTACCTTTGTAGCAGATGAGGTGTGGGGCCATGTGGCAAACTCGGCCATTGATTGGCACCGCGATCACTTTTTTGCTGCCCTGATGGCAGATGCTTACGCCGCATTTGGTCAGTGGGTGGCGTACATGCACTGCTTGGTGGATACGCGAAAGCGCGTGCCAGCAGGTGTCCTACGAGTATTTGGAGTGGTTTGGGAAAACAGCGAGAAACTTGCTCAAACCCTTAAAACTGTGTACTACCGCCATACTAAAACAGGGCGGTTAACACATCTTGCCAGTCTTATCCTCGAGTCCCTTGACACACACTGGAGTCAGAATGGTTTGAACTATGCGATTGCCAAGTTAAACAAAGAGCAACATGTGGGGATGATGAGCGATATCAACAATCCTAATCGTCCCAGTTGCGAAACGGCGTTTGCTAATGGTTTCAGTCGGACTGTCGAAATTACGCTTCGTGGTGCAGTATCACGATATGCTCGTCTCCGACTGGCCTTCATTCGGTCTTTCAGTTCGATTGAAGATTTCATTTTGACACCTGTCGAAGATTATTTTGACGGTCTGACAGACTGAAGTCTACAAATCCTCTCACCCTTGCCGGCATGCCAGTGGTGAGAGGAATCTATTATTATAAGTCTCTATTTGTAATGCTTTAAATATAAGTAATTATAATTTTCAAACAATAATCGTGCTTGTTTAGAGGTGGTAGCTTGACTACTATAGGATAAATGTGATATACTATACCTATGGAACCACGAGCAGAACACATACTGGTGCCGCCCACAAAAATACCTTCAAAGTGGTACGATGCCATAAAAGGATCTTCTTCCGTGCGAGATAATGTATCGCATAGTATTCATGTTATGCAAAGGAATCAACTAAAGGTTTAGCAGATAGTGATGAAGCAATATTTTTTGATGAAGAAGGGAATCCTATAGCTAAAAGAACATTTTTGCATAGAGATTCTGTACATATAGCCTTTTATGAACCATGGGGTACTAGGAATTTTCATTTTTATCAGAATGGGACGATGATTGTTGAGGCGTTGCTGCCTCGAAAAGAAGAAGAGGATGATTTTTGGCAAAACAATCTCATACAGGCAACTTATATGGAGGGAGCTTTACAGAGCGTAAAATTATGTGAGAATTTTGGCATTGAGGGAATGGAAGCGCCTTCCTTGACGCTTCAGGCGGATATGGAAACTTTATATGCCTGTGATCCTCACTATTTTGAAAATCCTGCACATAAGCAGATACTATACGATGACCAATTAGGTGATTGTATGGGAATTCAATATGGTGCCACATGTAACATACAAGATACAGCAGGGGAAGCATTATATAGCACTTCTTATGAGCTAGCACCTACTGGTAACGCTACTACTTTTAGCCAAACACATCTGGCCAGTGGCGCACGAAGAAGTATCACACTCCCCTTTTATTTTGATCAGCAGATGAATTTTGCCAAAGCCTTAGAGCCGTTTGAGGTAGATCCAATATCAGACGAGCTTATAACGGGTAGATGGAATGAAATACCGATCAATAAAGATACATCCTTCCAATTACCAAGCAGTAAATAATCTTAAGCGACAATTTTTGCAGCTCCCATGAGATCACTATGAAGTACATTTTCATAGGAAGCCGTATAGTTGGGACATAGCTCAATGACAAGCTTTTCTATAGTTTCTTTATACTTTGATCCTTTCCAGTAAAGACTTCCTTGCATGATAAAAACAATATCACGTTTGCAAAACTCCATAATCCCTGCAATTTGTATGGCAGAAAGTGAGGCTGAGTAAGCCAATACGTCTTGCGCAAGTGCCGCTACATCCGGACTGGGCGCAGAGACCAGGTAATCGAGCTGTTTTGAAGAAGAAATAGAATCGATTTTAATGCCTTTTTTTTGAGCTAAATAGTTGAAGTGTCTGAAAAGATAAGCTCCTGAAATTTCTTTTTCAAAAATGGCATCTCCTGGTGCTGCAGAATGTATATCTATGTCGTGCCCTGCTTGGGACTGTGGAAATTTATCAAAGCTTCCTGATTCTAGATTTACAGCAGTTTGCTGATCTAAAAACATTGCAAAATTGAGGCCGGTGCCGACTATTCCGGCGGCTAAATGATCCCATGTATGGTGGATGAGACCTGAGAGCATAAGACAGATTGTATCATTGGCAACTGCTACCGTGATATCACGATTTTGGGTTTCTTTTATATATTTTTCGATTTCCTCACCGACCATCTCCCCCACCAAACCTTCAAACGTATTCTCTTTGGAGCCATTTTGAAGTGTGCCATCGAGTACATCTCCACGGGTAATCGGAGTAAGCGGATAGGCAAAATTTAAGGCAATAGTTTTGACTTCGGGCTCGATATGGGAAGCAACAAATTCGAGCAAACTTTGCTTGGTGAGAAACGATGGTTGCTCACCTGAGGTATACATAATAATTTTTATATTATCATCGAGTTTCTGCATGGTGGCTTTCTGAAAAATACTACCACCAACCACGAGAGTCTGAAAAATCTCATTGGGTGAAACGAGTGAATGTGAGGCAAGCGTATGTTGTATAAACGGCAGAGATGTTTTGTTCCCTGCTGCGGCCAACTCCAATTCTTTCACAAATGCGGTTTTTATAGCTTTTAGTTCGTCTAATTGCATAAGGGATATTATAGTATATGATACAATTATTTACATGGAAAAAAATCAACCATTAGTTTTTCTTGATTCAGGCAATCCTGAAGAAACAAGAAAAGCAAAAAAACTTCTAGGCACGCTTGATGGGCAAACTACCAACCCATCACTAGTCGTAAAAAATCCGGATGTTGCATCGTATGTGGCAAATGGAAAAAAATTGACAGAAATTGAATTACTCAAAATTTATAAAGATATCATTTTAGAACTTGCAAAAGAGCTGCCAGATGGACACATCTCTGTGGAGGTGAATGCTCACTGGGAATCTACAGCCGCGGATTTGCTGGCTCAAGCTATGAAAATGGCTATTTGGGCTCCTCAAGTAAATATAAAATTCCCAACCACCAATGCGGGTGTTGAGGCCGCTCATGAATTTGTGAAAACGGGTGGTCGGGTGAATATGACACTTGTTTTTGATCAAATACAAGCTGCTGCTGTATATGCGGCAACTCGTGATGCTGAGCAACAATGTTTTATATCACCATTTATGGGCCGTTGGGATGATCGTGGTTTTAATGGGGCTGATTTGATAAATAATATTGTACAAATGTATGAAGAGTATGATTTGTCTAGACAAGTAGATCCTCATGTGTTGGTGCTTGCGGCTTCGATACGTAATATGGATCATTTGTATGCTTCCATTTATTATGGCGCTGATATCTTGACTATTCCTTTAAAAACAATTGAGGCGTGGGTAACTGATGGGAAAAAAATACCTGATAAGGATTATCTGCCAGCAGAAACTGAACTGGCCCCAATTCCCTACCGAGAAATTGAAATAGGAGCTGACTATAAGGCGTTTGATATAAAACGCATTGATGGTACACTCCTTGATGAAGGGCTTAAAAAATTTGCGGCTGATTGGGAAAGCTTACTTGCTTAATTCAATAGTCTTATTTTCAATAAGCTTTTTGTACCAGTAGTAGCTAGATTTTGGTGTGCGTTTCATGCTTTCACGATCTACATGCACGAGTCCAAAACAGGAATCTGGTAGATAACCAAATTGCCATTCATAGTTGTCCATGAGCGTCCATTCAAAATAGGCTTCAAGTGGGACACCTGAGCAAATTGCTTTATGAACCTGTTCAATATGTTTTTGAAGATAATAAATACGGAAATCATCATTAATTTCCCCTTTTCCTTCATCTTTTGAAGGCCATGCTGTACCATTTTCCGTAATATACATACGTTTCATACCGGCTTCTTTGTATCTATTATGAAGATAATTTAGCAAATCATAGAAACCTTCCTGATAGGTGGGTGGTACAAAAGTAGGCCACTGTAATCCGTTGAAAGTGGAATCTTCGTAGATAAGATCTTTAAATTTTACGTCGCGCGTCTCATCATATTCGACTAGCGCAGAATAGTAATAATTTATACCAAATGAATGGAGTTTATCACCTACTTTCATAATTTCCATATCACCATTTTCTATTGTGGGCATGCTATCACCAAAAATATCCATCATGTAATCGGGGTACTTTCCAAAATATAAAGGATCAAGTAGCCAGCCAGTATAGTATCCTTGCGCATATTGGCGGGCAAGGAGATTTTTTTCTGTGGGATCTGGGGTATAGGCTGTGACAGGATTATAGACAGTACTGAGTTTAATATCCTTATCAAGTTCGCGCAAAGCCTTATACATAAGTCCTTGTGCCAGCAGTATATGATGAGCCGCAGCTAATGCACTTTTCAAATCTTTTTCACCTGGTGCATGATCTCCGGTATGATAGCTAAAAAAAGTGCTGCACCATGGTTCATTTAGTATAAAATATTCTTCAATGTATTCATTTAAATAGGTATATACTGCTTTTGCATGCTCTACAACATAATCTATAGTCTTTCGATTTTTCCAACCGCCCTGCTCATGTAAAAATTGGGGAAGTTCCCAGTGATAGAGGGTTGCGTAAATAGTAATTCCTTGTTTTTTTAACTCTTTGAAATATTCGGCATACCATTGGATTGCTTTCTCATTTACTTTTTTGTCCTGTGTCATTGTGCGAGCCATTGAGATGGAAGTGCGGTAATGCTTTGTGCCAAGCTGTTTTATCAGGCCGATATCTTCTTTCCACATTTCATATCTATTGATCCCGGGGTCTGTAGAATGATTTTCGTAGACATGACCACTGGCTGCGAAGTGTCGCCACATAGTAGGCTCCGAGTCTTCTTTTTCTATAGTATGTTTCTCTCCAATTACTTGAAGATCTGCGTCAGCTACACCAAAAATAAAATTGGGAGGAAATGTAAGAGTTGTGGGTTTTTTCATAGGTTTTATGTAAATGAATAGTTAGTTGTACTACGATTATTGTGGATTTGGGCAATGGGATACTGTCCTTCGCGTCTTAATGCTGCTCCTGCACGCAAAATATGAGAATGTACTTCCATGACTGTAGACTGAAAACGATATTGTTCTTTCATTTCTTCATTGACAGCCATGTAAAAAGCGTCAAAACCGTTTTGTACTTGAAGCCGGCGATGGATATCTATTTGCGTTGCAAGCAATCCATTAATAGCTTGTTCGGCCAGTGGGTTTTGTCCCACTTCTGTACGCATGCGAGCAACAGTATTATCTATTTCGTGGGTCACAACCATCATTTTATCGTACATATTGGTTACTGTCTCGCGTGAAATAAGGACGGCATCATCTGTTAATTCATTTAAGGTGACAGTGAGATCTGAATTATTTATCACTACATTATCACGTACAACAGACGCAAGTTCCATACCTAAAAATTCTGAAAAAGCAGCTACTGCTTCGGGTGAGCGAAGACCGTGAACGCCACCGAGTCTTTTATGTTCAAATGTGGAGGAGACTTGTGCCGCTAAATATGTCTGTTCAAATGAATCTGAAATTTGTTTGAGAAGACCATTATCTCCAATGAGAAGACACATCTCTGCCCGGACTCCATTGGTTTTTGATTTTCCATCAACAAAATGGGACATCGTACCATATTTATCTGAAATTGCAGGATCGGTAATAAGGTATGGCAACATGTTGGTAACTTCTTGTGACCAATCACGAGCCATATGAGCTGTATCCATATTTACAGGATGCGTATGCACTCCTATGGTTTCGGCTTTGCCCGTGAGAACCGATTGCATGGGAAGTTCTGCAACTTCTCGACCCGCTTCTACATCAGAGAGTAATTTTGAATAAGCTTCAACGTCTGGATTCCCCCATTTTCTACCAAATCCTAATATAAATCGTGCATTAGGATCGGTAATTTCATGAGTATCTTCAGCGTGGTGTTCTCTAAAAGCTGTATGTATCTGGCCTCCATTGGTACGTTCGAGAGCGTCGTTTTGGTCATTTCTTCCTTCATAATATGCACGGATTCCCTTAGGTTGTACGTCCATTAATGTTTTACCCATGACATCTGTATATGGAGAAAATACAGGGTTTGATGTATCCCAGTGGATAACTCCATTTTGTAGCTGTTCATGAGTCACATAGGCTGCCCAATTTGTATCCATCGGCAAATTATGTTGGGTAGCAAAATAATTTTTGAGCATAGGCACGCCCCGATTCATACCTAAATCATCATCAAGAGATAATACAGTTCGCTGGATATGTCCGCTCACTTCTTCGGTGCGGGGTGAATCACCGAGAGTAGATAAATATGCTTCCAGACGGAGCCTTTGAGTGCCATATCCCCCCTTGGTAAGAAGATGTTCTGCGACTCGCATAGCTTGGGGATTATTTTGCAGATGATCGGGGAAACGCGAAACTATTGCTTCAAAAGCGGCACGTTTAGATTCACCGGTCATCATATATATTGGAAATTCGTCAGTATTTAAATCTGGTGGCAATTGGATTTTTGCTTCGATTTCGTCTACTGGCGTGCTTCCATTATCGGTAATCATAATCATCATATTTTCGGCCGGTTGCTCGAGTTGAAATGTATCTGTTACTTCCTGAATAAATCCTCCCATAAGGTGTAATCGTCCGGTAGGTACACTCACAATAAACGGTGGAAGTTCTGGGGGCAATGTAGTATATTCTACTTTGGTTTTTTGGTCCTCTCTTTCAAGCAGTGCTTGAGGCACTCGACGGTTTTCTGCGATCATAATGACAAGGGATGTGTAACGATTTCATATAGTATCATACATAATTTTTATTTGCAAGTAAGAATGATTTGGAGCTTTGCAAAAATCCCCGTTGTTTTTAAACATTTTTTTATAATGAGGATTTGTGATTTAGAGTATATATAAAAAGGGGTAGTCTCTTCGGATTTGGGAATATCCCCAAATCCGAAGAGAAAATCAAAAAATCTGTCATACCAGAGTATCTTCATCCTGAATAGATGACACAAGCAACCAGTACACCTGATTAATGTGTTCGGTCTGTTCAGGGGTCAGAGCATCTAGATGCCTGCAAAAAACATAAAGATGTCCAGAAGTTTGCACTTTCAGATACAACATTTTATCTTTCACGGTTAACGTTGGTCCAGTTACCTGAGCTCGCATAGCATACGCTAAAAGTTCCTCTAAAGTTAAAACATAGATTGGCTTGTTTACCAGTGTTGTAAACTTTTTCAAAGTAAGTAAACTTGCGTACATAATGCCTCCTTGGCATGCTTAAAAAACACAGATAGTTGATTATCAAAATGCACAAAGTACATGTGTGTGCTGTTACACAATACTTAGGAATGTATTATACCATTGCTGGGGTTCTAGTAGAATTATAGGGCGCCTTCGCTCTTAGGTCCAAAGCGAAGGCGCCATAGATACTAGAATCAGGTTGTAGTAAATACAACAATATCTACATCAGGTAATTGCTCTCTTAGCCAATCAGCCATGTGGCCGCAGTGTGATTGTAGCTGCTCAAGCGCATTGCGAAATGTAGGGACATATTCCTCGTTCTGATGATCCACTTCCTGTAGCTGGCGAAGAATGATAGTAAAACCAGTGGAAAGAATTGCCGTGACCACAATTTCGCATAAAGTGCGTGAGCTTTATAGAATGCTATCTTCTAAAAAGTTGGCTTATTATAGCAAAGAAATAGCTCAGGCGGATCTACTATACATTGTAGATCAACCTGAGCTGTGTGCTAGACTGAGATTTTCTCCTTTGCTGCTAACTGTGGTATCTGTACCACTACTGGAACATTGTATTTCGCCTGCCAATCCTGAGCATCTATTTGCAAATTTCTTGCGAAATAGCCAGTGGGATGGCAATAACTGACGAGATCATCTCCTGTAAGGTGCCGCGTAGTTGCTCGATGATCCTGATACATTGTGACAATGGGTTGACCGTCATTCATGACGGCTGTGAGTTTGACCCAACGTTCAACGGCTTCACCTTGCGATAGTATATCCGGGGCAAAGAGGTATTCAACGCTGACAGAAATCATGAGAAGCGTGACTTCATCTATGAGTTTGTGCTTTATTCTTTGCTCCCACATATACACAGTTTCTGCCATTGGATTCTGCTCACGAACCTTCCAGCTTATTTCGAATCTCCAAATTTTCATTGTGTCTCCTTGCGCTCATATGCGTCTAGTTGTTATACGTGCGTCTATTTATGTGAAGCACTTCCACATAAAAGGTTTAGGTACAAGGATGTATTACACACTTTTACTATAGGATTTTAAAGAGAGTTTTGGTACTTGACCTATGGATTTCATATAGTATCATATATTCATTTTACTCATTAATTACATATATGAATCCAGTTGAAAAACTTACAGCAGCTCAACGTGAACAATTTTCCCCATTTGTATTATCCTATGCCGAAGGAATGATGCGACAATTAGATAATCCTTCACGGTCGAAACCAATTATTGGTGAAAATATCTTTCCTACAGCCCTTCTTACAGAGCAGGAAAGACAAGAGTATTTTAAAGTAGATTCATATACAGCAATAAAAGGAAATGAACAATTGCTCCAAAGAGCAAAACAAATACATGTGGTTGTACATAATTTAGATGCGGGTACTGGCACTAGTGTAAAAAGAGAACAGCATTTACAAGAATTAGCTCCTTTTATCAATCGTGGAGAAAATCCAACGATTGGCTCAAAAGCAACTGACTTGTATCAGCGGATAGATACAGAACATGGGCCTGTATACGCAAATGTGGCAGAGCTTCGACTTACCCGTGAAATTGAAGGCGCAGAACGCTATAGCCAGGTAACTATTCGCCCCATTGTAAATAATGAAAGCGCATCACCGGTTGCTGCTTTGATGGATGCAATTACTGTACGAAGTCGCATGGGAATGGAAGAGCCTATGACATATGCACAGCGTATAGCTCAGGCACACAATGTACAGAAAGGTAGCACTGTGTTGCAGGAATCACTGCCTACTATTGATATTGAAACGGGTAATATACGTATCGATAAAACAGTACCTGGCGGCCATGGACAAGCAGCCGCACAAATAATATATGAAATCGCAGAGTCAAAAGAAGAAAATATAGATACAGTACGCAAAATCACCAATGGGGATGGGTTTACCAATGAAGTGCCGCCAGAAGCTATAGCTCTTACTGCAGATCGCGCAGTATTTACCATGTTTACGACTACGGCGCTCCCCTGCGATGTGAAAGGCGGGAAAGCTTCAGTAAAGCGTTTGCCAAATGGCACTATGGTCCCCTATCTTCTTGAAATTGCACAGGCAAAAAACGCAAAGCAAGAGGATATTTTTTATAAAATGGGAATGGAAACAGATGATCTTCCTCAGGAGCTTGCAGAAAGACATCAGCCAGGCGAACAATATTTCAATACGAATTCGGTTGCGATTGCGGAAAAACCGCTGAGAGATCTCATGCAAGCAGTGAAGAATGAATTAGGAGAAGAATTTTATAAATATATGATCGCACCTGAGTTTTTTCTCAATCCTAATGGTGATGTGTATCAGTTTGATGGTGCGATGGGTTCGCTTATACTTCGCATGAACGAAATTATTGAAACAGATGAACGAGTACAAGAAATATGGCAGCGTGTGTCTAAAGGCCGTGATTTTGTACGATTTGTAAATATAGAGCCTGAGTATCGTGATGAATTTTTCGGACCAATAAAATTTCCCGTAGATAAGGTAGAAAAGGAGCGCACCACTCATTTTGCATTTGATCAGGCTCAACTCTGCCCGGTGAATACTCGGCCAGGCCATGTCACTCATTGGGGAGGTGATTTAGTTGAGAAGAAAACATTTTTTGCCGATGTGACCAATACCGAGGCAGCATTTGGTGAAATGACAGATACAAGCAATCTAGATGCACTAACAGTGAGAGGGCCGGTGTTATTTGCCAATTCTACAATGATTGGAACTATCGATATTACCTATGCAAATAAAGGTGCAACATTGGATGATGCTATTGACCTAAATCATCCACTTGTACGCCAAATGTTGGGACAGGCAGAGGATGGCAAACTGCATTTAGAAAATATAAAGATAGTTATAGACGAGCAAGGTAATATACGACAGGAATCTTTGAATTAAGCTTTACTCGTATATATTCTCATCAGGGTATTTAAGGCCTCGATTTAGCTTTAGCACATCCGCTTCCTTGGCTTCAAAAGTCTTTTTGAGATATTCCACAATACCATCAGAAGGGAATTCTTTACAAGAATAAAGATCTATGGTCACAAATCCGCGCTTGGCAAAGGTATGAATACTGATATGTGATTCTTCAATGATGATAAAACCAGTGTAGCCTCCAGGGTCTTTGCCTCCAAGAGTCATATTACCTTCTGCCTTGAGAAGCATAGGATGAGTAAGCGGTCGCATTTTGGCCATTTTTACTAGAGTATTTAATACATCGTAACACAACTCCATATCATTTAATTTTTCTGGATTGCAGCCATAGGCATCAAATATAAGATGTTCGCCAAATTTAGTGGTAGATATTTGTTTGCTCATAGGTGAGTAATGATATAAATAATAGGTAAAAACAGATTACACCGTGCGTCGCACTGTGTCAATATTGTTTTTTTCTCCACGCTCACATACAATTGTGTTAGAATGCATGTGTTATATAATAAATTCATTAATACATTGATTATAATATGAAAAAAGTAGCACTCGTCACCGGAATATTGGGTCAAGACGGCCCTTATTTAGCAAAACTTCTGTTGGAAAAAGGATATAAGGTCTATGGGCTCCTCCGTAGGTACTCTAAACCTTCGTTTGATCATCTGGAATATCTTGGTATAGATAAATCAATCGATTATGCTGAAGGAGATTTGACTGATGAGTCTTCGCTTATCAACGTTGTCAAAAATATACGACCTAATGAAGTATACAATCTTGCTGCACAATCATTTGTAGGTTCATCTTGGGAGCAAGCAAAACTTACAACTGAAGTAAATTCAGTCGGAGTATTGTATCTTTTAAATGCTATTAAATTTTTCTCCCCTACCGCCCGTTTTTACCAGGCTTCAACTTCTGAAATGTTTGGGCTTTCACATGTAAATGGTTTTCAAGATGAAAATACTCCATTTCATCCTCGTAGTCCATATGGTGTTTCTAAAGTATATGCCTACTGGATGACTGTAAATTTCCGCGAGTCATACAATATGTATACCTCCAATGGTATTTTATTCAATCATGAGTCCCCTATCCGTGGCATACAGTTTGTGACCCGCAAAATCACCGATGGTGTCGCTCGTATAAAGCTCGGTCTGGCGCAAGATTTACATCTTGGTGATCTGGAGCCAAAGCGTGATTGGGGCTTTGCTGGAGATTACGTAGAAGCTATGTGGCTTATGCTTCAACAAGATGATCCCGATGATTATGTTGTCGCTACAGGGCAAACTCATAGTGTTCGTGAGTTTGTAGAACTCTCTTTCAAGGCTGCTGGCATTGAAAACTGGGAGAAATATGTAAAAAAAGATCCTCGTTTTAGCAGACCTGCTGAAGTACCACATCTTCAGGGTAATCCAGAGAAAGCCATGAAAAAGCTTGGCTGGAAGCCTAAGTTGAGTTTTGAAGAATTGGTCAAGATGATGGTGGAGGCGGATATAAAGCGTCTCGAGAAGTAAATTTAAATGTCATCCTGAACTTGTTTCAGGATCTGATTTTGAAAATTACGCGGTCTAGATTCTGTCACTCAACAGCCCCATAAAAATCGTGGCAAAGCACGATTTTGTATGGTGCCCCCCGTTTCGTGACACCTAGCCCGCTTTTATCAATTAGTCATGAATACCAATAATATTACTATCAACGCCGATCAAGATCTAGATGCTCAACAGCAGCATCTTTCTTCAATTAAATACGATCTGCGAATCACCAATTTAGCCAGGTTTATTTTTAAGAAAGTTATACAATGTCATCCCGAACTTGATCCCGGATCCAGGAATAATACCCTGGATTCCCGCCCTCGCGGGAATGACAAACAGATAAAACTTATAGATATCGGAGCGGGCAATGGTCTGTTCCTCAAATTTTTTAAAGAAAAGGGATTACATGTATCTGGTATCGAATTGGAAAAGGAAAATGTAGAAAATATGCTCAAAGATCCACAACTTTCGGGTGTAGATATAAGGCAAGGTGATATTACGCAGCTCACCGGGCATGAAGAATATGATGTCGTTATCGCTAGTGATGTGATTGAGCATATAGAACAAGACGAAACGGCCATTGATCATTTGTGGAGTTTTGTCGCACCAGGCGGGATACTTATTGTCACCGTTCCCGCTCACGCGCATCTGTATGGTCGGCGAGATGAAGCGTGGGGGCATTTTCGAAGATATGATAAACAAATTTTAAAGGCAAAAGTCGAAGGTCTAAAGTTTGGGTCAATAGAATTCCTTACCTTTTGGAATACGATTGGATATTTCGTTTATTTTTTATTTGAAAGGATACTTCATAAACCAATCAATGAAACAATGAGATACAGCACTTCTATGCCTAGTCGGATGGTACAGTCCTTTCTTGATAAGATACTCCGAATAGAAGAGGTTGTAGGTGGCACACCGTGGGGACTTACCCTTGTAGCTGGTGTGCGGAAAATTCAAACATAATTTACATATTGTCGAGTAATTTGTGCCTCTTCGACTTGCAAAATTGTGTAGACTAGCTACAATGTATACGAGAAAATATGAAAGTAATAATACTCTGTGGCGGCACTGGCACGCGACTCAAAGAAGAAACAGAATTTAAACCAAAGCCGATGGTGTACGTCGGCAATAAACCCATCATTTGGCATGTCATGAAGCTCTATGCTGCAGCTGGTTTTGATGAATTTATACTTGCACTTGGCTACAAAGCAGACTACATCAAAGATTTTTTCCTCAATCAAAAAGCATTCACTACAGATTTTACCCTCGATACTGGCTCTCATAAAGCTAAATTCTATTTTGAAAATCGTCGAGAAATAGATAGATTTAAAATCACATTTGTAGACACAGGCATAGACACTCTACCGGGAGAACGTATCCTTCGTTGTAAAGAATATATCCCAGAGCGTGATAAATATTTTATGGTCACCTATGGCGACGGGGTAGCCAATATAGATATGAAAGATCTGGTACGTTTTCATAAAAAGCAAAAAACAATTGGCACGATCACGGGTGTGCATCCTCGTTCAAAATATGGACTAGTAAATGCAGATGAGAGCTGTCGTGTATCTGGCTTTCAGGAAAAACCTATGCTTTCTGACTGGGTAAATGGTGGCTTTATGGTATTTGACAAACGTGTCTTTAATTATATACAGCCCGGAGAAATGGAACATCCAGCCTTGCAACGCCTGGCAGATGAAAAGCAATTATCTCTTTATAAACACGATGATCACTGGTACTGTATAGATACATATAAAGAACTTGAAGATCTCAATAAAATGTGGAAAGAAGGAGATGCCCCTTGGAAAATGTGGAAGTAATAAAGGTGCTTTAGCGAAGTTTGATGCAGAAATTTAAGCATATAAACCTTAGATTCCCGCCTTCGCGAGAATGACATTTATAAATAATATGAAAAATTTTCTTAAAAATAAAAATATACTCGTTACGGGTGGCACCGGATTTGTGGGTTCTCATTTGGTTGAGAGTCTTATCCAAGAGGGCGCACGTGTCACGACTACATATAAGACACTTGACCCGAAGTCATATTTTATGACTCAAAATTTACACAAGAAGGCAATACTTGCTCCCTTGGATATTGTAGAATACGACAAACTTTTTGATCTTATCACAAAATCTGAAATAGAATACATTTTTCACCTTGCGGCTCAGCCTTTGGTAGAAGCCGCTTTTTATAATCCAGCCCGCACACTAGATACCAATATACGGGGGACTATCAATCTTCTTGAGAGTGCCCGTCTTTACCCTAAAGTCAAAGGAATTATCTTTGCGTCTTCAGATAAGGCCTATGGTAAACTCACCAAGGAAAAGTATATAGAAACCGATGCTCTCCGCGGAGATCATCCGTATGAAGTTTCCAAATCGGCTGCAGATCTTATTGCTTATTCATACTTTAAAACCTATGGGGTTCCTGTCGTTACCACTCGTTTTGGCAATATCTATGGAGAGGGAGATTTAAATTTTTCTCGTATTATACCCGGTATGATGTCAGCAATTATCAAAAATGAAGAACTGTTACTTCGAAGCGACGGTACGTTTGTGCGGGATTATTTATATGTCAAAGATGTAGTCTCGGGATATATTCAACTTGCAGAAAAAGTAGATAAGGTGAAAGGTGAGGCATTCAATTTTGGGTCTCCCGACACATTATCTGTATTGGATCTTATTGATACTATAAGTAAAACACTAAAGAAAAAAGTTAAATATAAGATTTTGAATAATGCAGCAAATGAGATACCATATCAATCTTTGAATTTTGAAAAGATTAAAAAAGAGATTGGCTGGAAGCCTGAATTTTCAGTCAAGTCTACCAGTAAAGGGATTTTTGAGTGGTATAAAAAGAGCGTATGAAACAGAACATACTCATTACCGGAGCATCGGGATTTATAGGAAAGAATCTTGTCGAAATGCTGCGAGACCAGTATACTCTTTTTTCTCCCCGATCGTCTGAGCTGGATCTCCTCAATCAGGAAGCAGTAGAATTATATCTAAAGAAACATTTCATTGATCAGGTTATTCATGCGGCCGTATATCATGTCACACGTAATTCCGGGAAAGATCCACTCCTGGGTTTATCCAATAATCTCCGAATGTTCTTTAATCTCTCACGCTGTCATAATATATACAAAAAAATGATTTATTTTGGCTCAGGTGCCGAGTATGGTAAGCAAAAGCCTATATGTTCGGTAAGCGAGGAAGATTTTGGCGATATTGTACCATCTGATGAATATGGTCTCTATAAATATGCGCTCACCACCATGCTCCCCAACTATAAAAATATATATAATCTCAGACTGTTTGGGATTTATGGCAAGTACGAAGACTGGCATATCCGTTTTATCTCAAACGCTATTTGTAAAACGTTGTTTGATATGGATATTACGATCAAAAAGAATGTCTATTTTGATTATATGTATATTGCTGATTTGGTACCGATTCTTACTCATAGCATAAATTCAGACACACTTCCCTATCAAGTTATGAATGTATGTTCTGGGACCCGTATAGATTTAGTTTCAGTCGCTCATATTATCCAAAAAATATCGGGCAAAAAAAATAGTATTCACGTATTAAATGAAGGTTATGCTCCAGAATACACAGCAAAAAATGATCGTTTGAAAGAAGTTCTGCCCTCAGTGGTTTTTACTTCAACTGAAAAAGCAATTGCAGAGCTCTATCATTGGTATGCGCAACATAAAGACTCTATTGATAAGAAGAAACTTGAGTTGGACCCATAAACAATATCACTTCAATCGAGCAAGCGCTTTTTTTATACGACTAAGTCCTTCTTTTATATTTTCCATTGAAGTAGCATACGAAAGTCTCAAATATCCTTCTCCGTAATCGCCAAAAAACTTACCATCAAGGAGCGCCACTCCCCCTTCTTCAAGCAAGTAGTCGGCTATTTCGCCTGATGTTTTTTTAAATGATTTTACATTTACAAAAGCATAAAAGGCTCCTTCGGGTGTGGCGCATTTCATGCCTGGTATGGTGTTTAGCTCTTTGACTATATATTTTCGTCGTTCATCAAAGGCGGCTACCATCGCAGTCACATATGATTGATCTCCATGAAGACCGGCGGCCGCTGCATATTGTGTAAAAGTGGCTGTGCCGCTAGCAATATGGGTGAGCAAGTAGTCAAGTCGTTCCATGACGCGAAGAGGTGCAGAGATATAGCCGATTCTCCACCCCGTCATAGCATACACTTTCGAAAAACCGTCAACAAGTATCGTGTTCTCATGTACATCCTTGAAGCTATAAAAACTAGTGTAATCGATATTGTCGTATATTATCTTTGCATAAAGCTCATCCGTCATTACCCACGTATTGGTGCCCTTGATAGTATCTCGTATTTCTTCGTGGTCTTTTTTTGGCATTACTCCACCGGTTGGATTACTCGGTGAATTTATGATAATCAATTTTGTTTTTTTTGAGTAGAGTTTTCTAAACACCTTCATGTCAAAGCTAAAACTATTCTCTTCAAGAAGTGGGATTGGCCTCCGTACTGCTCCCAAATAGTCAATCATTATCTGGTAGGTCGGAAAGCTGGGGTTGGGGTAAATAACTTCATCTCCTGGCTCAAGTATGGCAGACATGGTGCTAAAAATAGCAGTCTTTCCACTTGGCGTCACGGCAATTTGTCTCTCAGAAACATCTATATTTCTTGATGCACTTAAGTACTTTGCAATTTCAGAACGCAGCTCATGGATACCCAGTGTGGGTCCATATTTTGTTTTGCCATCTCGGATTGCTTGTATCCCGGCATCTGCAATTATTTTAGGTGTTGGAAAGTCGGGCTGGCCAATCTCAAAATGGATAATATTTTTTCCTTGTCGCTCAAGCTCGTTTGCTTTAGAGAGTATCTTATAAGCTCCCTCGGGTTCGAGTATGTCCATGCGTTTGGCAAGTTGTGGAGTTATCATTGGGTATAAAGATAGCATATCACAAAAGTAAATTCAAACTTTCCCCAAGAAAAAAGGTACGCTGTCGGAAATACTTCCGACAGCGTACCATATAGTGCCTCCTTTTGCTTACCTGAAATATATTATGACGTTGAGTAACAACGTCAGTCCAATAAAAAACAGCGCCATCCGCCGTTTCTGCAGTATTTTACGGGAGGGAGTTAGTTTAAACCCCCATTCCGGTATAAACATTGCTATTATCAGTAAGATAGGTAACGCAATCCTTATCAGGAGCCAACTATTAGGTTCCATCTCCAGCGAAATATAATGCAGCAAATAGATGTACCCGTATAGCACACATGCAATCACAATTAAAAGCCAGTTGTATACTACGTCCCATTTAGTCATGTTCACAGTCTCCTATTCGTTCGCATTGAATCGACACGCAGAAATTATAACAAACATTATAGGCTTTATCAATATTGGATATGTATTGGAAAATATGGGTTTAGCTTCGTTTAGAGCCCTATTTAACGCAATGGTCCCGTTATAAGATTGTCCTATTGGTCCAATTGTGAATTTTGTATAAGAGAAAAAAAGGAGAAATACCTCATCTTGACAAAGTGTCAATTCTTTTGCTTCCGCAGTCAATTTAATTGACTACTTTTACTCTTACACTTATCGATGTTGATGTATTGCAATTGCCGCATTACACAACAATTGTGTTGTAGACGCAGAGTGAAAGGAGCTCTTTATGCGTCAGAAGCTCGTTTACATGTTTGTGGGGATAATGCTGGTGGTAGGACTTATTGTACTACCTCAAGCGCCCAATGCGGAAGCTGGCTCTAATGGTCAGCAGTTGTCTTTTGTTCGTGCACCTGAGTCAAGATCCTTGGGAATCAATTGGATCAGGATAAATGGGACCTACTATACAGGTTCAAACATTACCTGGTATCGGCAGTTTAGTCCGCCGTTTGCCGGGGAGTATAAGCTCAGTAGTTATTGGTGGAAAGGGAATGCTTTCATTGAATTTTCAGTTCGAAATTCGAATGGAAGCAATTTCTACAATAATTGCTGGGTTACTATTCCAACAGCTATGTCGGGAGATTGGGTTCGTATCTATTTAGATAGGGGTTCCTCGCGAACATGCGGTAAATAGTGTTATAACCTAACACTATTTATCACGTAATCTTCGCTTACACATGAAAATGTGTAAGCGAAGATTTATCATTATTTTATTAACTTACATATATGAAAAAGAAACAAAAAGGTTTGATAGCACTTATAATTTCCTTGTTTTTATCTATTATAATCATCATTATTTATTTTCAGGTTAAAGCTTTAGGGAGTATATATTACCTTCCTGCATTTTTTTCATCAGAACCTTCAGAGGTATGCAAATATAAAAGTATCATTTGGGGAAAGAAACTGTATGAAGTTTTTGTAACCGATGGAATGGCTCCATTTTCGATTACTCTCGATGAAAAACATGAATCCTACTGGATATATATGTTTCAATCTATACCAGGGTCACAAATTAAACCAGGCAGAAAGCCTCATAATAAACAGTACGTTTTCTGTAATGCTTCGATACAATCCTCGCGAAAAGATAGCTCTAGTAATTTTAAAAAAGATTCCCCGGGAGTGATCATTTCACTTAGAGATTCAATACATAGAAAATTATTAACTTTTACCCTAAGTGTAGGTATGGATGCATTTAGATACACAAATGAAGATTATGATTTTGATGCAGTAATGCAAGATTTCGCTAAAAATATACATATTACAAAACCACATGATGGAAGCCTTATATTACGTTTACAAGCATCAGATGGTGGTGATAAGCCTTTTCATTATGAGGTCACACAGATTAATGATATGTTTATAGAGCAATACAACATACAGTTAATATCTATAGACCAAGGTAAGACTTGGAATATGAAATAATATCTAATTATTTTTCATCCACCAGCTAAGTACCATCTTCCAATATTCATATACTTCCCATGTCGCCTCATCACTTACAGCAAATCCTTCCTCATGCAAGTCATACCTTCCGCCGATCCCAATATCCGCATATAAACACGGGACATGATGAGTATAAAAAGCAAAATCTTCAATACCCAAAGTAGGTACTCCGCCATTTATAATTTGTAGGTGTGGCTTATATTGATTGAGTAATGATTGGATTTTTGCAGTCAACTGAGGGCAATTATAGACAGGTGGATATCCATCATAATAATGTATGCTCACCGTGCCTTTAAAGTACTTTTTTATAATTATAGGCAACTTTTTGAAAAATGTCTTAATTTTTTTTTGATCATGTCTATGTATCCATCGTATATCACCCGTCATTTTCACATAATCAGCTGTAATATTCGGAGCTGTACCTCCATGTATCGTATTCAAGTTGAAAACAACAGTTTCACCAAATTGCGAAAATTCCTTTTGAAATGTACGAACAGCTTGTATTACCAGCGCTCCTCCTTCTAGAGCATCTATTGCCTGATGAGTATTTTTTACATGGTATTGCTTTCCTTTTATTTCAATTTCAATATAATCTCCTGCACCACAGGCTTCTTTAGAAAGCAAACGGATAGTGCCTAGTGGTATTGTTGGATCAACATGTACACCAAAGCCAAAAGCACATGCTGCAAAGATAAAGGGATGTCGTTCAAGCAGCGTTTTAGCACCCGACGGATATGTTTCCTCTGCAGGTTGAAAAACAAAAATCACTTCTTTATCTAGCTGTTTTAATATTTGTTCTTGACTTTTGAGCCACACATAGACCCCCATCAGGGAGGCTGTATGAGTTGAGTGTCCACACAAATGTTGAGGACAAGAATCAGTGGGTAAGGCATCAAGATCAGCTCGCAAAAAAATCTTTTTAGAACCCTTCCCGAGTGTTGTTATGAGTCCAACTTGATTATTGCCGATTCCGTCGATGACAGATTCGCATGAGAGGGTTTTTTTTACAAATGCAGTCGTTTTGATTTCTTCCCACCCTACTTCTGCGTGTTTATTTATATAATTTTTATATTGTATGATAGCCTTTTTTATGTGTGTCTCAGTATCCATAGTTATAAATATAATGACGGAAAATGTACATCGTGCTGTTTTAAAGCTTCACCCCACTCAAGTATCTGTTCCGGATCCTCAAAATTTGCAAAATGCACGTCAAATCCTCCATTTAAATGTGGCAGGAGGATCGTCCCTTGTGGGGTATTGGCTGTCATGAGTGCATTTTTCTGTCTGAGATAGTCCATTGTTTCTCTCAGGCTGGGTGTTTTAAAAAGACCACTTCTACCTACATTTGCAAGTGTAGCCAGCGGCATACCCTTACTATACATATAATCTTTCAAATTATAAACATATTGATTGGCCGTGCGGCGAGGATTACAATCAAATATGTAGGTGTACTCTCCATTTTCGTTCATCAGAAAATCAAATCCAATCGGTCCAATATATCCTTGTTCTCCATACAAATTACAGAGATTCTGCAGTTTATCCGGCCCAATTGCCTGCCTCACTGCCTCGTCATCCCTTCCCGACCACAGAGATCCCAGATATTCAGTACATTCATCATCAGCAGATATTTGTCCAGCCGATCCAACATACTCAGTTTTTTTACCATTGATTACAAAATCAAGCGAAGTACGTGTTGGCAAACCATTAGGCGATTTCTGAGGCACATTTACCGTCTCTTGGATCATGCATCTCATAGACTGATCAGGCAAATTTAGTAATTTCTGCCTAAATATTTCAAAATTATAAGGTCTTACGAGGAAAACACCCTCCCCTCCCGAATCTGGTCCCAGCTTTACGACTATTGTTTCTGTGCTACCATTCAATTCTTCAAAAGAGCGGGCGGTAAGTACCTCTTCTACCGAACACGTGCGTGAGCTTGCATACTGGGGCAGATCTATTGCTGGTGCATTAGTTACTAAATCTACAGATACCGTTTTGTCAACAAAATGTACCGAGGAGTATATCCTTCGTTGAAAATCTGGGTGAACGGTGATGTGTGGAAATATCGCATGCACGGCCGTAAGGACATCCTCATGAAAATGTCCCGCTTGATTCATTTCTAAGCGGCCCGGATCAGCGAGACAAGCAGCAAGTTGTCCGAGCACCTCTGGATGATTACGATACCGTCGAATAGTTCCCATTATATCTGGCGTGGACCTATATATATCAAAATCTATATATAAAGGTTGGCTCATAAATGGCAATGGCAATTCCGTTTCATCAACAATTGTTTGTATTTGTTCATTTACTTGGGCGCGTTGTGTTTCAAGTATGTCTTGATCCCCATCAGGCAATATGAGAATATTCTGTCTCCCGCCAAGAGATTCTATATTCATAAACTCAGTCTGATACCATAGTGAGCTTGGCAGGTCATCGATGCCTCGTCTTTTATATACTTCACGAAAGAGCATTGGATTAGGTTGCGCAAATACTTCTCCATTGCCCAACACATAATTATATTTTCCCACTGCCACCTCAGCCAGTGATGGTTTGATCATACGATTGAAGGTGAAAATAATAATAGAAATTGAAAGACAAAAAAAGAAGAATAAAATATTGAAAGATAGGCTTGTTTCATTTTTTCCCGAGTATGGCTAATAATTCCTGTTTCCAGGTTGGTTGTAGCACCGCGACAAAATGCTCGGTTGCTGGATAGGTAGACGAGCCAATTCTCGTATTTTCCTAGTGGAAAAAATTCCCTATCACTCTTTATGCTTTTTATTATATGTATTGAATATAGAAAAAACAATATGAGTTATAGTAAGTCGTACCAAATATAGCTGGTATAGAGTACACTATAGTCACAAGTGCCTTATATTTATAATTTATAAACATATATGCAAGAGCCAATGACCGAATTTCAACCCATCCGAGATGCACATTTTGTAGCAGGTATAAATGTAGATGATGCAAAGGCGTGCACCTACTATAGAGAAAATATAACCAGTGGACAAATAGATGCACAAGGTATTATCCCAAAGGTGAATCATACGGTAGTTGCTACTGAACAGTCAAATCCTCAATTTAAAGATATAGAAAACCCCGATAAATTAAGAGATAATGCACTTGCATTAGCACAAAAATTAGCACCGCAAGGTCAAGGTACCGAAGCAGCAGATGCAGAGGTTGGTTCAATTCTTATGCTCATGGAACCTCTTGCAGAAACAGGTAGCGCCACATCCTTAGATGAAATATATTCGACACTTGTAAAAGCTCAATTGACCGACAGCCAAAGAATTAAACTCAACGAATTACTTATAAAAGGGCATCAAAATCGTATTGCCTCCAATAATGCAGTAAAAATGTCACAACAAGTAACTCCTCAGGTGATAGCTCAGATAGATCAAGAGTCAGCGGAAAGTCTTATGCACATACTGGAT
>CAZPYR010000005.1:34551-38075 GCA_964590815.1 uncultured Gammaproteobacteria bacterium
CGATATGTGTGTGTTCAGCACGAGCAAGCAGGAGCTATGATGGCTGAAGCCTATTCACGTGTCGGTCCCGGGTATGCAGCGGCTATGGCTACTTCGGGTCCTGGAGCCACCAATTTTATCACTGGTATTGGCTGTGCTTGGTTTGACTCAATCCCGGCAATCTATATTTCAGGGCAAGTCAATACCTATGAATTAAAAGGCAGTTACAAAGCACGTCAAGTCGGATTTCAGGAAACAGATATTGTTGAAATCGTCAAACCCATCACCAAGTATGCCGTACAACTCACCAGTGCAGATGATATTCGCTACGAGCTAGAAAAGGCCACCTATATTGCCAAGTCCGGTCGACCCGGGCCTGTGCTTCTAGATATTCCCATGAATTTTCAGCGTTCTGAAATAGATACGTCAAAACTTAAAGCATTCACCCCCCCAAAAGTTAAAGAGTATACAGATACTGGCAAAAAACTTGTCGAAAAAGTCAAAAAAGTTGTCAAATTATTACAACAAGCGGAGCGACCAGCACTCATTGCGGGAGGTGGTATCAAAATTGCAAAAGCCCAAAAAGAGATGCTCGAACTTGCAAAAACCACTGGTTATCCAGTCACCTCGTCATGGAGTGGCTACGATATTTTCCCCCGTGATCATAAAAATTTTATAGGTGCGCATGGTGTCTATGGCGAACGAGCTGCCAATTTTACCGTACAAAACAGTGATGTGCTGCTATCTATTGGTTCACGTCTAGATACCCGTCAAACAGGCGGGAAGCCTGAAACCTTTGCTCGCGAAGCCAAAGTAATCATGGTAGATATCGATGCAGGAGAGCTTGATAAGCGACGAGGTCTCACGCCGCATATGTGTATTGAGGCAGATGCTAAAGAATTTCTCGAAACTCTTCTTAAAGAAATAAAAAATATCGCAGTACCGTCGCACAAGGAATGGCTACAGACTTGTCGTACCTGGGCTGAAAAATATCCCGTTGTTATGCCTGAATACTATACCGAAAAGCCCCATATGAACGCCTATTCTTTTATGCGCATTCTTTCAGAAGAAGCACCATCCAATGCTATCATTATCCCCGATGATGGCGGTCATCTCACCTGGGCGATGCAAGCATGGCAAGTAAAAAAAGGTCAGCAATTATTTTCTGCCTACGGCAATTCTCCGATGGGTTACGCATTCCCGGCGGCAATTGGAGCTGCTGTTGCAGATACAAAGAATCCAGTCATCTGTATAGATGGTGATGGTAGTTTGCAAATCAATATACAAGAATTACAAACAGTGGTGCATTATAAATTGCCGATAAAATTATTTGTTATCAATAATGAAGGCTACGGTATTATCAAGCAGTTTCAGGATCTCTATCTAGAAGGCCATCATGAAGCCACAGGCCATGGATATTCTTGCCCAGATTTTGTGAAAGTTGCTAAAGCATACGGTATTGACGCTATAGATATTCGAAGTATAAAAACTGCTCGTAAACTCATCCGCAAAGCGCTTGATCACAATGGTCCTATTTTAGTAAATGTCCATATCAATCCGCGCCAGCTGCTCAACCCCAAACTTGAGTTTGGTCGACCTATAGAAGATATCTCTCCCCTGCTCCCTCGTGAAGAATTTAAGGAAAATATGATTGTGAAACCGCTTGAACCTCCTCAAAAAGTAGAAAAAAAGAACGTCAATGAGATCAACTAGGAACGTTAAATAGTATTCTGTAGGTTGTAGATGTGCTTTTATCTTCTTGTGACACCGTGATCTCGGCTGGGATTTTTGCAAGTAATGCTTTTGCTTCATCCATGTGTAGCTTTAAATTATACTGATTAGCTGGATCTGTGGGATCGTAGATTATAAAGAGAAACCGATTTATAGCATCGAGTACATTTTGCCTTTCTTTTTCAAACTCTTCAGGTACAACAGGTGCAGAAAGCTGTCCGATCATTTTTACAAAACCCGATAGCTGAGATTGTACAGTTTTAGGGAAAAAGTAGGTTAAATGTAGGTCTTGATCACTTTTGTGTATTAGTCCTTCTGAATTTTCAGACAACTGTAGTTCGTTGTTTAATTGTTGTAACACATCCACAATAAGATAGGGCTTTTCTTGTACTTCTTTTTGTTCTAAAGGCTTTGGGAATGGTATATATTGGCGAGCTGGTTCTGCTGGGAGTGCTTTATGTACTCGTTCGTATTCGGCTACTATATTGTGCCATGTCTCATACGCTATCCATATCTCCAGAAGCCGATCGTCATTTACTAGTTGCAATTCTCTCCAATGTCCGTCTTCGGCAACCCCCCAACCTTTATCTTGAGATTTTTCTAATTCAACAGAAGCCCAACGTATACCATCAAAATTGCGTTTAGCCAAAAGCACACCATGTGACGTATTGAGTAGTTGTAAGGCATTTTGAGTTTTCTCAGCCTCGTCAGGAAAGTAGGTACTCATCCATTCGAGTATGTCTTCAGTTTGTGGGGACAATTCAAATTGGTTATATACTGCTTCAGTCTCATCTATTTGCATTGTTACAAATGGTTGTCGAGTGTTTAGATCTATCTCGTATCCTCGTTTGGTTATTTCTTTTTTCATGGCGATTTCTTTTTAAAGTCATAAAATATATAGTATTCATGATGCTCAGGTTTTGGTTGTATATTTTGTTTAACTATACCTATTGATTCAGGTGTATTTTGGAATAATTGTCTTAATGCTTTTAAAACTAGTTGTCTATCCTTTTTTTCATAGCCGGGATCTGTGTGCATTATCCTTGTTAATTCTACTAATTTAGAATACAATAGATCTTTTTTATCAGGTCCTATATTGTTTTTTACAGTCACTTCATATTCCCCTTGTCCGTATAGTACTTGATGGGTCTGTTTTAGGGGGTATTTTTCGTCATTTATTACATACGCGGTATAAAGACTGTCAGGATTCGTTACGATAAATACTTGTCGCGGATTAGAATCTACGACAGCCTTGTACATTTCATCTAAAATATCGAGTATATCATCTATTGGCATACGCAGGCCTTCAGTAGACTGAAATATGTGGGGCATATAGTCACGGTCTGCTATAGCTAATGGTTGCATTGCTGTATCATACTGGCTGTTGATTGCTTCCCATAGGGGGGCTTCAATCCAATATTCATACATTCTATCTTCAGTAGCCAGTTGCAGTTCTTTCCACTGATTCCCTTGTTGTATACCCCAGCCATGTTCTTCAGATGTTGCAAATTGTACCTGATTCCATCGAAAGCCCTCAGATTGTCTTTGTGCTTGCAGCAATCCATCGGTATTTACCATTTCCAAGTAGGTATGGTTATCTTCATCCTCATTAACTACTAATTTTTTCTCGCGCATCCAATCAAGACGGGATGCTATATCAGTATTTATGGTAAATGGTGTATACCATTTTTTTTCACCATTTACCTCAAGTTCTGCATACACAGTTCGAGTTGCTATATCTGTTTTGCTTTGTACGAGTTGTATAGAGGGAGGCATTTGTCTCTCCTGTTCAATATGTTTCATAAATCAAAACC
>CAZPYR010000006.1:0-2741 GCA_964590815.1 uncultured Gammaproteobacteria bacterium
GTAGTGAACTGCCCTGGGGGGAATTTCTTTCCACCCCGGGGAAAACCCTTTTACGTTTTTCCTGGCTCAATTTGGAACTGTGGGGAAACGTTAAGAAGGTCTTAAAAGATTATCACTACGAGACCCACGAGCGTTTAAATGGCATCGAATACCCGTTGCCGCCAGCGGCGCCAGAGGATCGAGTTACCATTCTCAATGGGCGTGTGTCATGCGAAAGCGTGGAACCCCATTTTGGAAATAACTTCATTTTCTTGGAAAAAACGCAGAGAGAATGGATACTGTTGCGCATCTATGAGAATCGTGTATATATCGGATATGCCACCTTCCCCACAGGCTGGCTACTGGTACTCACGTACGACGATTTCATGCGTAATTTTCTCCATACGCCTGGGAGAGATTCCGCCAGTAAGATCGAAAGTATTTATACGTATCTAAAACAGGGATGGGAAGCCTACCTACCCGTGTGGGATGTAGTAGAATTTCATCCGAATGTCTCAGCACACGATTTGTCCATCATGTTAAACTGGAGATGGACAGAACACATCTCCACATAGGATAAGCTGAAGTGGCCGAGAAAATTCTCGCCACTTCAGCCCACTCCACTCAAAAAAATCATTCTTAATTGTAAATTACTCCCTTATACCATATACTACTTCACCGAAGCCTCGCTTCATTTTCCCCGCACGTTTTCAGATTGATTCCCATATAAAGGAGACTCACATGTTTGCCATTACGACCGAAGTCTATAATCCCTCACCAGAGCTCGTAGATATGCTCATGAGCAATCCCCTGATTATTACGACAATCCGTCATCGCTGGAATACTGTGCTTGAGCCAATCGAATCATATGCGGAGCCGCTCATTCTGAGGCATATGCGTTCAAGCCGTCATCAAATCGAGGAGTATATAGCCGTGAATCCCCTTATTTGCATGCATCGCAACGTTCGTCGCACAGTAGCAGCAATTCGCGTGCATGAAGATAAAGTATATCTGGCTTTAAAAAGAATAAACCGTTATTCACTGCTTATACTAGCTAAAGATGTTTTCCTTAAAGAGTTGGACGCTCTAGTAGGTAAGCAAGCGGGCAGTATTTTTCTTGAGATGGTATTTCGTGTTTCAGGTCGGCGAGTTGATCCCGATCAGGTATATGAATATCATCAGTTCATAAGCTACGAGGAGGTTTCACGCATTATCGGCTGGGATTGGGAATCCTATTTGTCCTAGTGCAAAGAAAATGCTCGAGTGGTATACCCCTACCACTCGAGCACTCCTACACAATCCTATAAAATTGAAAAAACACATTCTACAAGTTATAATACTGCCTGAAGCATCAAGCTTCATTCTTACGCACGTTTCCATTCACATCAAATAGGAGAAATGTCATGACTACTCAGTATGTCTTAGTCCGCGTCACGGTACCCAGTCCTCAGTTATGGGAGCTTTTATGGAAGACCCACAGTGAAGTGCAATGTATAAATCTTGAAACCATGCCTCCACTGCCATACCTCTCCCCCGATTTCCAGCCTACGTCATTCCTCACTGCCCGGCCCAGAATTGCCAACTTTTTGAAAGCAGTGCAGGAATCACAAGAGCTGTATGTCTATGCGGTCAAACCCACAGTCAACGAGCTGTTCATACGAGTACATGAAGGGGTGGTGCATATGGCACTCACCAGCGGCGACCAATCCAAAGGCCCCAAGTATAGCTATCTGGCTATGCGTATGGACTTGTTTCTTGAGGAATTTCCCGCTACCTTGGGCAATTCCGTCTTATCAAAAGCAAGCCACCTCATAAGCCGCGTTCTGAATGCGCAGCTGCATCCAGATGAGGTCTATGCGTTCTGTCACGAAGACAACTACTACAATACGGTGCGCTACCTCGGCTGGGACTGGAAAATCAATTGAGGTATTTCACATAACAAGGAGGTTTTTCATGACACAGTTAGTCACTGTCACATACGAAGCGTTTCAACGCTCGGTTCTACTTGGCATGCGCAGATCAGCAGGCCGTATAGGTTTCATTACTACCGTCCCGTGGATCGAGCCGACCTGGATCGAAGCGTCCACCATTGTAGACATTCCTCCCAAATGTAAGTTTGCAGACTTTTATAGGTACCTCGATACAGAAACTTTGTATCGTATTGTCACCCAAGAAAGTCCGCCTATTTTGATGTTTCGCTGCTATGCAGGCGACGTTTATTGCATCGTGGGCGGTCCAGATGCATATCAATGCCTTACAATGGAGAAACAACAGTTTCTCAGGTTTTTCAAACCTATGTTGGGTAAAACCATAAGGACGAAAGTGGAGCGCCTTATGATTGACATACGGAACGGAAAAATCACCGTTGTCCCGATTCAATATTTTAAGTATGAAGGCACTACTGCCGATGCATCCGGCATGATCGGATGCGATTGGCGTGTGCTTATATAGTCACACACCTGGAGCGGTAGTCACCCTACTGCTCCAGTCCCCTTTTTTATTGTATTACTTCCACATCCAAACTATTACATATCGTGTCTCCTATCATTGCACTATATTTTCCACCTCTTAAAGAAAACAAAGACAAGGGCTCCATAATCCCCTCTAGAGAGGAAACGGTCCGATGTAGTATCTGACCATAGGTCTAATGTCATTGCGAAGAATGGACACTCCTTGTCATCCTCGCGAATGCGGGGATCCAGGGTCTCCTATCATTGCACGATAATCATAAACTTCATATCGGCTACTACTTTCTTCTGTTC
>CAZPYR010000006.1:2751-8954 GCA_964590815.1 uncultured Gammaproteobacteria bacterium
AATAACATAAACATATTGACTGTCTGTCAATAAACTTGCCCCTTCAGTCAATCTAACTGACAGTTTTTACCCTTACAATCATAGTGTTTCAGAACCGATTAGTATTTTTTGCAATAGCCGCAGAAAATAGCATCAGGTTACGAAGCACCTTATCGTTTCCGTTTGTGTAGACGCAGAAAGGAGAATCTTATGCGTCGAAAGTTGTTATGGACCTTAGGGATCGCAGTGTTACTAGGAATGTTCCTTTTACCGCCTACCAACATTGCGAAAGCAGCGACAGTCTATTGTCGAAATGGTGACTCAATAGGACTGGTGTACAATAATGGTCTTCATAGCTATGTGCAGTTTAATGTAGGATATATGGCTACTAAATACGGGTACAATTGGGGTTATTCTCCCCATACCGTTCGTATCAGTGGCACAACCATTACTTTGAACACAAGTCTATGGCCAGTAGATCCTCGTTACAGCTATGTTCGTATCGGCGTACAAGGAAATGGCTTAGTAATACTAGGCGGACCACGCCAATTTAGAATGTGTTGGACGCAGTCCTTTTAAAGACTGATTTTCAACATTTATAATTGGCTTGATGACACACTGGAGAGTTTAAATCTCTCCAGTGTGTATACTAAATTTATAAAAAAATGTTTACGACTAATACAATCCTGAAAAAAATACTAAAAATGTCTATTTTCTACTTTGCCTTAATTATTGGTCTCCCATTGCTCTTTTTTATTATAGTCATAGCAATCTATTTCTATTTCCCGGAAAAAGATGTCGAGTTCTTTCCGCTTAATGACTCACAGGCAACTTATTCGATTTCTTCTCAGCATGGACAATATATTCTAAAGTATGATGGCAATAAATCAGTCATTACACATACCGCATATATCCTCCATTCTCCTGTAGATTTAAAAACGTATGTAGGAAAAAAAGTAAGAGTCACAGGAGCTTTTATCACCTCAGATATACAATGTATTGCCAAACACTGCACAAAACTCCCGATGAAATGGTCTGGTTTAAGTATTGCTTCAATCTATCCCCACCTTGAGAAAACTTGTGAAGAAAAAAATACAAACTGGGGAAAAAACACTTATCTCATAGATTTTCTCCCTTCCGGGGATAAACTAGTCATAAAAGTTGCATCACTGCACAAAGATGCATGGTATACCTTACTCAAGCCAGTTTCTGCGCCTTCTGAGCAGTTTAAAACCTGCGTCAAAGGAGTAAAGAGCTACCCCGAGGATTTTATTGCGAGTTCAAAAGCGGGCAAAGAATTGCAGGAGAGGTCAAAAGGTGTCGATATCAGCATTGGTATTCAAAAACCATTTTCTTATCAAGAGATTGCTCCTGTCACCATAAATGTTGAGCTCTATGCCAGCAAATTTACCAATGAGTATTACAATCTAGACGCAGTATTACAAAATATTGCTGAAAATTATCATCTTCAGAAAGAATCAGATTCAAATTGGAAGCTTATCTTTACCGCACCTATAGGGGAACATTTCGATCAAACTCTACCCTTCTACTATGAGTTTGTGAGAGTGAATGGTCAAGAGGTAGCATCATATTCAAAAGTTGAGTTTTCGTCGTTTGATGAAGGTAGATCATGGTCTCCACTGTAAAAATGTCATTGCAAAAAAGATAGGCAGGACATGTCAATCTATCTGTCATCCTGAACTTATTTCAGGATCTCCTATTACTCATTATTATTTTTTTCGTACTGATTCCTCAATCCATAATTATTATACTTTTCAGCATAGTGTATACAGATATTATTAGCGATCTGTTTTACCAACACATCTTCTTTGCCGAGCGTATAGAGGAAAGAAACAATACCATCGATATGCGTCCAGTTATAGTCAGGAGGTACCCCTATATTATTTTTCAGCATTTCATAAAAAAGTGTACCTATGTATAAACCCACTTCTGTTGTACGATTGTTTTTCAACAATTCATGCAAATATTCTAGAAAGTAAGGACTATTAAAATCATCGGTTACATATGGTGCAGATAGCGATAGTATGTCATAGAATTTCTTATCCAATGTATCGAGATAGATGGTAAGTTTTGATAGTTCACTAAGAGCTTTCTTATCTGTTTTGCTTCTAGCAGTATTTTTGTGATAATAATTTGCGGCATACTGCCAAAAATCTAGTACCCGCTCTTTACCTGCTATTTGTTCTTCTGTAAGTGGTTTCTCCTCTAATATATATGCTCGTTGGTGCCAAAAGAACTCGGCTATATCATGTATATTATTAGATACCTGTTTTCTAGGTTGATTAAATAAAATATCGATAAAGCTACCTTGTTCGATAGTATCATATCCTCGCAAATAGCCCACTGCTATATGTTGTATCAATCGTTCATGAGTATATTTTTCCTGTACTAGACTTGTAAGGGCACGTTTATATGCTGGAGCAAGTCTTTTATATAGTTTTTCATGTACCTTCCCTGAAAACAGGTAGCCGGACATGAACGACATAAATATATTTTTCTTTTTCAATGTATAGATGCTACTAGCTTTTTCCTGAATCCAATGGCTATCAATATAATGGATATTGTGCATATACTGTCCCAGTAACGTATATGCTTCCCTTTCTTTATTGGTGAGCGCGGTATCAAATGATGTACGCAAACTATTACTCCACTTTGATTGTTTTCCTTCTTGCTTTTTGTCACTAAGTCGCGCTTCTCGTAATCCTAGGAAAATAAGAGCTTCAAGTGTTTTGCCATAGCTTGAATTTGCTGCCTGTAAAACTGCGTCTTTTTCGTAAGTTATAATTTCTTTTTGTGATCGTTTAAAAAGCAAAATAAGTATGTCTTCAATGCTGTCATGTAATTCTTCAGGGAATGCCCACGAGTCAGTCCGGCATCCTTCCTGTATCAAAGTTGCAATTTCATAGAGTGCCCATTTGTAGTTACTATCATGAGATCGCTGTTCTTTCTTTGATGTATTCCAAAGTGTTTCATCAGTTAAATGTTCCTTGGTAAAACTTACTATGTCGCCCCACATTGTGTCTTTCTGTGTCTTCCAAGATGATTCTTTATTCTTCCAGGATTCAGTAATGCCTTTATATAAACTAGATAGTAGTTTATAGTTTTTTATTTCAAATGGCTGCAAATTGCTTGTGAATTTAAAAGGGTTAGTGACTATGGCACTCACGAAATCCCTGTATATCCTATCTATTAAATCATGAGAATCCCCTTCTTTATTTATTTTTTCAACAATTTCCTCATTTGTTTTTTGTAAAAATTCTTCTATTGGTATCACTTTTTGCTCTAAATCTAGGTCTTTAAAGGCGCCCACTTCCTCCCGATCTTCTGGTGTTATATCGAGTCCTGTGATTTTTTTCAGCTCTTCATACTCCTTTTTAAATTCAGATATTTCATCTAGCACCTTATACCAATTCTGCTTCCAAGAGTTGATATACTTTTCCTCATTATCTTTAGGAATGTACCGAGTAGGGCCTTTGTCGATGACGGCAAAAATTTGTACTTTTTGCTTTTCAGTCAGCTTCAGACTATTATTTTTTAGTAAGCTACTCAGCTCCGTTTGTAAGGATGATATATTAAAGTATTCTGGATGCGTTTTAAGGATTGTATCTAAATAGCTTCCATATGCATCCCAAAACTTGTTTATAAGCACAAGCGCAAGTCGCTTAAATAAATAGTGAGGGTACTGATCACTTAAGAATTCTTTCAATAGTTCTTTGCCTTCAACAGGGCTATGTTTTGCTTTTTCTAGTACAAGTTTCCGTAATATTACGGCAAGGGTTTGTTCTCCATCATGTGAGTGTATCGTCGTTTCATGGTTCAGGTTGCTCAGCCAGATATAAGAATAATCTTCAGGTCCTTCAAATTTTTGTGTGAAAAATTTGCATAGCTCTGAGGCAAGCGTTAGTATTACGGTATTCGTGCATTTTTGTGCGATAAGTGCAGCAGTATTATCCTCTATAAGGCTTTCCTCAAGCCGGAAGCTATCAATCACGGTCTCAGTTTCAATACTTTCTCCGAAAACGCTATTTACTTTTTTAAAAGGTTTTAGAGCGAGTACCACAAGTACTAGTTGCTCTACTTTTTCTCTGTCTTCTGGTGTTTCTGTTTGATTCAGATATGCAGGTAGCAGATCACGGAGTAAATCCGCTCCCGGAAGGGTAAAATCAAATTGGGAAGTAAACCATACAGGCATAGCCTTGGTAAATAATTCTATAGGTACTGTTGATAGCGGTATAAAAGTAAGTATTTTTGTAAAAGATGCCCAGGTGAGATAGTTATCAGTATGCTTTCCCTCGGTATCCTTATATCTAGACACATCCATTATTATCTGTAGCAATTCCTGATCTAATATTCTAGTATTTTCAGCTACTTTCTCAAGATACGGGAGCACTTTCCACCGTGGTATTTGGTAGCTGTTTTTTTCTTTTATCAAGATCGGTTTAGGATTATATTGTGGGTCAAAATACCCTTTATTGTTCAGTACTTCAAACCACCTAGGCGATTTTAGCTTATCAAAAAAATATATTGCGATACTTTCCTTTTTTAGCAGTTCTAGCACGGCCGTGTCCACGGTGTCTCTCTGAATTGCCCTATCGATTTTGTCTAGTTTTTTGAAATAATTTATATCTACGTCCATATTTTTATATATTTTGAATTTCTTCATCACTAAGTGGTTTAATTATAGTTCCAAAATGTTTATCAACCCAAGAAGTTAAAACTTGTGCTAGTTCTTCTCGTTGTCCATAATTTATTAAGTTAACATTATATTTTTCTTTAGCCTCTATTTTGTTCTCTTCAAAATCCTTATTAGAAGATACTAAACGATAATATTTCATAACTTTACCTTTACCTTTTGCTTTAATCCGACTAAATATATCTTGTAATTCTTTGTCGTTAAAACTATACCCTATGAATAGAACAGAGAATGTAGACAGTGCTTGAATAATAAATTCTCTAAATGTAGGATCAATATATCTCTTATCATAATCTTCTTGAGTAAAAATGGATTTAGCAAAGTTCTCTATATAGCCATGTATATGAACTATACCAAGCTCGTTCAAATAAGATAACTTAAAATCTTCAGGCAGTTCAAATCTAACTGGATAATATAATCTATCAAAAGCATTAGTGCCTTGTAAGGAATTATCTATATTTGTTGTAATGAGAGGTTTATAAAATTTAGTCAATTTACTGATAGTGTTTGTCAATGAAATAAATTTCGGATCCTTTAGGTCAGTTGGTGTACATACTTTACTCAAAACAGCTTTGTATTTGTCTTTTCTTTCTCTTCCAAGATGCTCTTTATAAATTTGAATTTTTTCTGGCTCACGCAAATTCTTATTTCGTAAATCAGGATATTTAACTAACAACAATTTCTGTTCTTCTTCATTAAATAATTCAAATAAACCTTTACTAATATTTTCCCATGGTTGGCATCCAGCATAATAAGACACTCCTGCTCCAATAAATACGAGACATTTACCTGCCTTTATTTCAGGTACCAATTCGTCAAGTTCATCCATAATCAATTTCTCTTATTTCAATCAGGATAATTATAATTTATATATTTCTACCATCCTCCTCGCCAGCTCATCCCGATCCCATAGCTCCACATCATTCGCCTTCGCCAATGCCCGCGCCGCTCGCGAAAAATAATTATTAGTCACCACCATTGCCCTGTGCGCTTTATACATCTTTATAGCAGCTACTGCCTCCTGCACCGCTCGCTCAGGGATATAGCTTGCATGTCGTTTTGCTTGCACCACCGTGCGCATCCTTGCCTTTTCGATCACGAGATCAGCACCAAAGTCCCCGCGGTGTGATCCCACATATTCCACCGTATATCCGAACTTTTCAAACAGTATGCCCAATCTTTGTTCAAATTCATCTCCTGTCATTCTATCTATCTCAGGCATTCCAGCTTTTGCCAAAAGATACTGTTTATACATGAGCCATACAAAGCGTATCACGATGAGAAATAATAATAGCAAATAATATGGCCAAAAAATCCCTACAGAATTTATCAGACCTTGCCAAATAAGAGGATATATATTTAATTCCATTGCGCTCATTATAAATCCAAATTTTACCTATTACATCAGTAATATAAAAATGTATAGGATGTAAGATCTCTTTTAATTTTTTGCACTTTGTTCAATAAATATATACAAAAATTAAACTTGTCAAGAAAGTTGACACTTCTG
>CAZPYR010000006.1:8964-32583 GCA_964590815.1 uncultured Gammaproteobacteria bacterium
ACTGCATGTATCTCAATGTCTCAAATCATAGTCATACTACCCGCATACAATGAAGAAACCACTATAGAAAAAGTTATACAGGATATAAGTGATATGGCGACACAGACATCACATCGCATAGATATAGTCGTAATCAATGATGGATCTACAGACAATACATTAAACGTAGTAAAAAAATTAAATTGCGAATACATTCATCTCGAAAAGAATAAAGGTAAGAACATAGCAATATCTCATGGTCTCAAATATGCATTGCTGAAAGGTTACCAATACGTTATTCAAATGGATGCAGATGGACAACATCCCCCTTCTCACATACCTTATCTTCTAAAATATTTGAGCTTTCACAATATAGATGTGCTTATAGCTTCTCGCTTTATGAAAAACGATACGTATAGGTCTACTCTGCTTCGAAAAATGGGAAACTATTATCTAAACAGACTACTTACCACACTGTTCTCCCAGTCTGTTACCGACTGCACCTCAGGATATCGCTTACTATCTCATAAAGCGGCAATTTTATCAGAAAGATACTATAGAGATAATCACAATGAGGTGACTATTTTATGTAAATACTGGAAACATCGGTTGCGTATTAAAGAAGTGCCTATTTCCATGCAGTCAAGACAAGGTGGCAAATCTTCTTTTAACCTTTTTCTGCTTACTCGTTACGGCATCACTTGTAGTATTGCTCTTATTATCTCAGCTATTGTATATCATTCTCTGAAAAAGGAAACCTATGAAAAATCTTAATTATTTTTTAATAAGTATAGATCTTGAAGAAACTATGTACGAGTCTGGGAGAGATTCTCATAACAAATTCACCACAATGGTAGAGTCTCTATTACATTTCTTTACAAGACATAAAATGAAGGTTACTTTTTTTGTTGTAGGGAATGTGGCAAGAAAATTTCCTGAAATTGTTAAAGCGATATATTATGCTGGTCACGAAATTGCCTGTCACTCAGATTCTCATACTCCCCTTAGCTCTTTAAATAAACAACAATTTGAAATGGATATTCTAAATAATATTGAATCTTTACATAAAATAGGAATAAAAAAAATATCTGGATATAGAGCTCCAAATTTTTCCTTAATTCCATCAACCTTCTGGGCCTATGATATCCTAATTAAATTCAATTTTATTTACTCAAGCTCTGTGTTGCCAGCATTAAATCCATTATTTGGATGGAGTAATTTTAGTCGCAGTCCGATTTTTATCAAAGAAAAAATTATTGAAATTCCAGTTACAGTCAATCCTATGGGATTCCCAATTGGTGGAGCTTACATGCGGATACTGCCATATTTTCTTGTCAGTAAGACCTTTCAGAATCATTTTAACAAAAATCTGCCTATTTTTAGTTACCTGCATCCATACGATATCGATCCAAGTAAAACAAATTATATGTTTCCAAATATTGGGAATAATAGATTTCTCAATTATTTATTGCATTTAAATAGATCTCATACTCTTTCATATCTTGAAAACATATTGGCAGAATACAACACTACGACTATTACTTATTTCGATTACGTAAAAACACACCTGGAAAAAATTTAGTATACATCTCATTGTATTCAAATAATATAAAAATACTCACATCATCAAATCTTCCTTCCGACTATGCCTCAGATAAAATGGCTGTTATACATATTACCTCTCTTGAAATCTCATCTATTCCTGAGCAAAAACACTTCTAAAAAGCTCCACCGCAAAATCATTTGCCTCCCTTTCAAATGGCATATTCCAATACAAAGAAGACCAAGGTTCACGCGTATTTCTTCGTGCATAGCTTAAAGTCTCCTCCAATGCCTGATCATAATTTTTTTTGAACTCTCTCCGCGCATGATCCAAATAGGTGATTTTCGGAGTAAAATAGGCACTAAAAAAATGCTGTGCATGCCCAAGTTCATGCAAAAAAGAGTAGTACGACACCGCACGCGTATCACGACGCAAGTCTTCAACTGGCACGCCAATCTGTGAAGATAAATATCGTATATAAGCCTTATGGCTATTCACAAAACTCTCAGTAATATTCGGATTATCATAAGCTTTTACTACACGTATATGCTCATTCACCACACTGAACAGCCCCAATCCATTTTGTACTTTCTTGAGCTCAGATGCATTCTCAGGTGTAGTAAATGTACATCCTTCCAACCCTGGATACTGTGCAAGTGCATGAGTATATAGTTTGGCGTACATCGGATCATGCTCGGTAAGCCAGTCTTTGGTGCTTTCCAGTCGTGGGCTACGCCATTCATCCATAGATGATTCACCCATGTCATACGGCAAAAATATATCTTCTACCCACATGCCTATGTGTTTATCCCCTATGTCATATACGCATTTTATAGTATTAGGTTTGTCTACCAACTTTTGATCGTCCGGTAAGAATGCTCTGCATATTTCCATTGCTTCAGATTATAACATTTGAATCTTATGTCCAATTATTCTCTTCAGACTGAAGAAAAAAACCAAGACTTAAACTATCCCATAATATTGACTGGCGTCTCTAATCTGGTATAATTAGCCCTGCCGATCAATTAGTTTTTACTACTAAAATAATCTTTTTATAATCCCATATAAAGATTATTGTAACGGTAAATCGAAAAAGTAAAGGAGCGTAGAATGCGTTGGATAAAGCTGGCTATGGTACTGTTATTTTTATGTTGTTGTTTTTGCGTTGGGAGTATAATCTCCCGTGTTTCGCAGGCTCGTCTCATGAACATGAGCAATCCTCAAACATGGGTATTCCCAAGCGGCCACAGTATTGAGACGCAGATCAAAGAGCGAGAGGATGGTCTCATCAACTTTGATATCCGTTTCCTATGTGCAGACGGTCGGGAAAATGGTGGCACCCTGGCCTTAGGATATAGTGTTGAAGAGTTTGAAAAGAATTTTCATATAAAAGATTCACCTCGATTATTCGGGGAAATTGTCTTTTATAAGTCTGGTGGGGAGTTATTTACAAGGCATATGAACTGTCCATAGACACAATCTCATAAGTGCATTGAGGGCTCAGGCCCACTATTTTACACCATAAGGAGAATGTATGGGATACGAAGTCTTTCAACAACAGTTTCCGGTGGGAAGTATGCTTACTTGGAGGGTGCGAAGTTCAGACAATAGCCCTCATGTAGTGATCATAAAGTTTCTTGTTTTTATGTTGCCTGAGGGCATTACGGGCTGTGTATAAGCCCAGATTCACAGATACCCTTGTCCATCGAAGTAAAGGGAGATTCCTTTACCTACCATGGTCACTGTATCTGGATCCCGGGCTCAAGCGTTCGTCTCATGCATATGAGCGAAGCCTTACGGCTGTGTAAAATCACCGAGGTAAACGCCGCAGATTTTACCTTGCATTTTTACGAGCTAGTTCCCGAGTATTTAGAAATTACGATTTAAATACTCGTATCTTTAGAGTTCTCGCCCGTCAGGACTGGCAAGCTTGTGCTTGCCAGTCCTTTTTCTTTTTTTCTCAATATTTCTACTGCACTATGTTAGGTCCACCTACAGATATGTACGCTCAAATACCAACATTACACACATATTACATACCTTTTTATAAAAACTTGTTATAATGCTACTTTTGGTCTTCACAAAAAAATGCATGATAATCAAAGGAGATACGTATGTTAGACCTAGAGAATTTGAACCCAGAAAATTCAGTTTTTGTGGCAAATGGCCAAATTTTACAGTGGAAACTGCCATCGTTTTCCAATAATCACGCACATTGGGACATTACGATTCAGTTTTCCCTTGTGTTATTACGAGACCAAAGTTATGGCATCGCTATAGGATCGGCGTCACACATCCCGCAGGTGATAGATATCTATGGCTCTATAGCGTCATTTCATGGTCTCTGTGTGTGGAAACCAGGTGATCGAGTGTATGTTGTACAGAACTGTCAGTCTGAGACATTATTTCGTGTAATATCTGCGACAGTAGCTGAAGCGCACATACAGTGCTATGTGCCCATCGAATTTTCGATGCAAATCCCGGTTTTTCCACACGAAATGAAAGTGGCATCATAATATGCCGTCACTTTGACCCTCGTTAAGACTGGTAGGCCCTCCCCTACCAGTCTTTATTTCCCCTCTTTATCACGTATTGTCTTCTCCACAAACTTCCGAGCCCAACTATCTATGTCATTAAGTTGTAAATTTTTTCTCATGGCTGCAATCCGCTGCTGTTTCTCTGTCGTCGAGGCAGTCAGCGCAGCATAGAGCTTTTCCACAGCATCTGTCACATTAAACGGATTTATTTGGTAAGCAGTCGGGAGTTCTTGTGATGCCCCGGTATATTTAGACAAAAGAAGGGCTCCCTTATGCTCCCGTGTACAAATCGGGTATTCTTTCGCCACCAAATTCATCCCGTCATCAAGTGAAGTCACCATACATACATCCGCAGCATTATAATATTGGTATACCGTCATAGGGTCTACCGATTCATGCACAAAATGTATTGGATTCCAACTTCCTTCACTATATTTCCAGTTCAGTTGGTCTATCGCCTTTATGAGTTCTAGCGTCAGTTCTTTATATGTTGGTACTTTCTCTCGTGAAGGGGCGCCGATCAGCAAGTGCACGAGTTTTCCTATAAATTCAGGGTATTTTTCAAAAAAATTATCAAGTATCGTGATACGTTCCATCAGCCCTTTGGTGTAGTCTATGCGATCTACTCCCACGATGAGCTGCTCAAAGTCTATATCAAGTTCCCGTTTTACTTTATCTTCACTCTCAGTCAGCGACTCAGCATAGGTATGTATTTCCTGAAAATCTATTCCGGCAGGCAGCGCTCCAATTTTTGTTTCATGTTTTTTATAGTACACAGTGTCATCATGGGGCATGATAAAAATATTCAGTTCCTCTGTCACGATGTCAATAAAATTGACAGCATACGACTGTCTATGAAATCCTATGAAGTCAGCAGCGAGCATCCCCTCAAGAAGTTCTTTTGTCCATGGACATATAGAAAAAATCTGACGTATCGGCCAAGGGATATGCCAAAACATCCCCACTTTTATATTGGGATTATAATCTTTCAAAAGCTTTGGCACGAGTGCCAAGTGGAAATCATTTACCCATACAAATGTATTATCATCTTTTATTTCTGCGATAATTTGCTGAGCAAAGAGTTCGTTTACCTTTTTATACGCAAGCCACCATTTTCGTTCAAAGGAGGGTTTTACAAAAGCCAAGTGGCACAGCGGCCACAACGTTTGGTTTGCAAAACCATTATAGTAGCGATCATATTCTTCTTTTCCAATAAAAAGTCTTTTTAGTGTATACAGAGGTTTAGTGACGGGTACTTCAATTTTATTCTCTTTATTTACTACATCTTTATCCGCATTACCGGAGCCAAGAGCAATCATCGTGCCACCCGTTTTTTTCATCACATAGTCAAGCAGATGTTGTGCACCACCTGAGCCTCGTTTCACCCGTATACCACTATGGGTTTTATAATGGGTATACGGCTGACTGTTGAGAGCCACTATCAGCTTTCGTCCCTTTAATAAGGTCTGTAATTGTGTCGTTGCCATGTGGACTATTTATACACCAACATTGTAAAGGACATGTAAAAGTTATGCAGAAAAATTATTTATTCAATCCACGAAAAAAGCACCTTGGGGTATACGAGAAAAAACTCGAAGCACTTTTTTCGACTGCATTCTTGCAGTAGTGCGATGTTTCGACTCCTTTCTCACCTTACGGTGCTTCAATAATGTCTAACTCAAGGTATTCGTATGGTAGTGACTTTCGTCCTTACCATACACTGGGAGCTGTTGGTGTAGCATGTGTAGTATGCCACAAACCCTCCTTTACTTACGACGTTGTAGGAGATCAAAAATACAGTCTCCCCCCTCTGCACGTCCAATTTAAACCATGTGCCAGTAGCCCGATCCAACAGTCGCGGCTCCTCCAATTTATAAAGGTATTCCTCAGGCTGAGATCGACCCTGAGCATCCACAAATTTGAAAGTTTCATGGATTTTGGCATCAGACCCAAGGGCAACAATGCCCCGGCCAATAAAACCGTTACCGTCACTCAAGAGAATGATCGTATCATTCTCCACACGCTTTGCTTCCAACTCTTCGTAGCGCTGGATTTTAGCCTCAGCGCGGTCAAGGCGGTCTTCGAGTTGTCGCTCGACCGGCTCGCGACACCCCAGCAATAAAATACTGATTAAAACCAATAAAGTCATTGCGCGTTGCATGAGTTGCTCCTTTTTGTGCTAGAACATTTTCTGGTACCCTCTCATCAGGAGAATTGGTGCAATTATACACCAAAACATCAAAAATATCTATGCTATAGGTCACAATGTTAGCATATCAAGTGCAGCCGCTGCACTCCATGCCTGTTCACGACAACTCACCTGGCCGTATACATTTTTGTATTCGGCATAGGTTCCGTCTCCTGTTTTTATATAGAGTTCTATAGGAGACTGAAAATACTCAAGAGGCTTTAGCGAAGCAAGTCGTAGCTTTCGGGCCTCTTCATGGAATCCCCATTTCATCAAGCCCTCATGCGCCAAACCATTGAGCTTTGGCCAGAAACTACCATTATGATACGAGTTCTGCGATGGATCATACGTTTTAGAAAGCGTACTCATAGTACGGATTCCCGCCTCTTCATCAAACATATCTGCCATAAACGCACGTGCCACCATATCTTGCAGATACATAGTATCCACGATGCACTCTCTCATATCTTCATTTCTATAGGTTGCCCAGAGCAAAAGTAATGGATTGCCGGTCATGGTTCGTATTTGTTTTTTATGTCCATCCAAAGCTTGTACTGGGTACATATACCCCGCATCTTTCATAAAGAACTGCTTATTAAATTGTGTTTTTGTAAATTGAGCTCGCTTCAACAATTTTTTACTGTACTGTTGTGCCTTGGTTTGCTTGGTTTCTTCAAAAAAATCAGCCCATAGCTTTAAAGCAAGCCAATAGTAGCCTTGTACCTCAACAGGCGCAATCGGATACAAGGGGAATGTACCATCGGCCTGCTGCAACGATTCTATAGAGTCGGTCCATGACTGTACGCGTAGGCCACCATATTTCCTCTCGCTGCTAAATTCGTACTCAGTGAGTCCATCATTGTCAGGATCTCCCTTCGAGAGCATCCATTCAAGCCCTTTTTCTACTGCGGGCAACACCTGTGATATAAAAGCAGTATCATGAGTAAGGTCAAAATAGTTATATATAGCTATAAGTGTCAACGGAGTGGCATCTAACGAATCATAATTACGCAGTGTATTATCGGGATATACATACCAGGAAGGGGTCAACGCTACCAAGTGTTCAAAACGTTCAGTTCGATATTCATGTATGAATTTCCCAGGCTCTTCACCACTTTCCATATTTACCCATTGTCCCTGTAGCTGAGTCAAGGTGAGTAGTGCACGTCTTGATACTTTCAAGAGTTCCTCTTGGTCAATAGAGGTATTATGAGGGTTTTGCCGACACACCTTAAGTATTTTTAATATTGTAATTGCGCTGTCCCGACCAAAAATGCAACCATATACTTCCTCTCGCCCTGAGGCGTTAATTCCTTTCTCAGTCGACATTGAAAGGAGTGATTTATATACAATATCCTGTAAATTGAACGTTACGGATCCCATAGGAATAAATAAAATAGTGTGGTTGCAAGCAGACTTTTTTGTTACCTATCATTGTAAAAAACCTCTCTCAAAATACAACCCCCATTTGAGCCATATTCACAAATAGTTCAGTTTATTAACACTATTTACATAGTTCTATCAATCCAAATTTGGATATGTAAGAAATAATTCTACTCTTCCGTCAAAAGGATATTCCAGAAGCTTCACTATATGGAGCTTTTTTATATATTATTCTCTACGAGCAGTCCCTGTATCCATACCGCATAATCAAATAAATTTACCACAGTATCTGTCTTTTCAAAACCTGAGCCAGGGTAGTTAAAATTTGCATCCATAAGCGTACCATCTCCATCTTCATCAGCCCCACAATTAGCTGCATTCTCAGCACTGCAGCCTTTTATAAATTCGGTATACCAGATCGCATAATCTAGTATGTTTACCGATTTATTAAATCGATCTTCTATACAATCAGTATCACCTCGATTTTTTTTTGCACATGGTTCCTTCGCTACTGTTACCATTTGCGTAGGTGACGAGAGTGCAGATGTGAGCACAGGTGTATTCGATGGCTCAGAAACACGGGTCGGTTCCACACTTACTTCTGCTTTACATCGTGTACAAGCAGTTAGATCACCGGCATCCAATATACCATCTTGATTAATATCCATAGCATCAGTACATTGAGGCAATGCTTCATTAAAGATGCACTGACCAATCGAAGTATAAGGATCACCTACCGTTAAACAATAACTGCAGGCAAATACCGGAACTATATATGTCGGTGTCGGTGTCGGTGTGAATGTAGGGGTGAGGGTAACGATTGGCGTTGGTATAGATGTGGGAGAAATATCCGATACTGTATTAGTCTGATTTTCTTGACAAAATCCACATGCACTTAAATCTCCTGCATCTGTTCTTCCATCATTGTTTATATCTGTTTGCGAACATACCGAAGGACCTGGATTAAAAACGCATTGAGCAATTGTAGTATACGCCGAAGAATTATTTATACAAAGAGCACAAGAAAACCTACTAATATCTACCGCATGTACGGTCTTCCATACAGGCCCGAAAAAAAATAGTAGCAATAGAGAGCTTACACTTATAAACACATTCGCAAGTAATAGTCTCATTCTTGTGGCTGATTCCAGAATTTTCTGTAATATATTATAATCGAAACAACACTTACTATAAGCAATAACACTGCAGCGATCATTACAATTATCATACTATTGTTATTTGAGGCTTCATTATCATCAGAGACTACGGCTTGTTTTGCAAGAGATGAAGGAGAAGCCTGATTATTCTCTTTTATTACCGTAGATATTTGATCCTCAGTTAAAGCTATATTTGGATTTAATTTATGTTGCTCATAGAATTCTTTATTATTTGACAAAAAAGTTGATGTTTTAATAGTAGTTTCTACACCATTTTTTTTCGCCACGATAGTATACGCCTCCCTAGGCAAATGCGCAGATGATATTGCCAATAATCCACGACTATCTGTTTTTGTCGCATATATTGCAGTGGGAACACGAACTGTGTGTATTTCTACTTCGGTATTAGCTAGGATGGCGCCATGTTCATCTTCCAGATAACCGACCAGGACAAGAGGTATTACTTGTATTGCAGCTCTATTAGGATTAGCTTCCGCAGCTTCCACACCCTTAGGCAATATAGCGGTCCAGGCCAGATGCATCACCATACGCATCTTTTGTGCCAATGGCAAGGCGCGAAGGTCTACTTTTTTAAAAGAACGAATAATATACTCACCCGCCTGCATATTTTGCTGCTTCAATGATATAGAAAAATATCCCTGATTATCCGGACCTCCATTTAAATAACTAAAAATGTTTTTATCATGACATACTTCTTTGTTATTCACCTCACTACAAAATTCTATTATAAGTTGCGCATACGGATAAGACACCTGACCACTATATAGTAAATCACCAGTATCACTTACTTCTCTCTTTTCACTATACACCTTAATAGGCGCTTCTATATGCGTACCATTCACACTCATCACCGGAACATCTCGAAACTCAATACTTCCTTTCTCTACTATAGGGAGTGAATCAGAAAAATAAAGTTGATTTACGTATATTTTTTTTGCATTCGACGATAGCGAATTTAGTTCTGAAGAAGTCATATGTCGATATGATGGGATTCTTGGTTCCAGCGTATACTCTCCATTTACCACATAAAAGATATACTCGCCCGAATTTTCCAACTGAAACGGATTCAGTATTAAAGGATTTTGCTTATTTGCATAGCCTGCATCAAATACATTAAGTTCATTTTTTTGTTTAAGTACTACATTGCCCTGCGTTATCGGTTCCAGAGTCTCTGCATCAAATACACGTCCACGGGGATCCCAGGATGTACGTACAGGTACAGGTGTCGGTGTCGGTGTTGAAGTTGGGAACGTATCCATCACATCTTGCTGTTGTCCCCCCAGTCCTTTTGTTTGCGAGGGCAATGATGGTGAAGGCGTAATACTTGGAGGAATAAAAGGATAAATTGCCAGATAACTTCTTGTTGCATCAAGTTTCGTAAATGATTGCCACTCAACCGCCTGATATATTGTTTTACCTTGAGCATCTGTTACTATTTTGCCAGGAATCATTTTGATCACATTTCCATTTTGTACTGAAAATTGTCCGTAATCAGAATCTATATCCAAACTATACTCCACATCTTCAAGGCTTTCTAGAAATGCCAAATGATCACAGCCCGCTGACGGACTATTTACATCTCCACAAAAGATTTCTTTGTCAAGTGATGAGCTGCCTGTTGTGCATATAGGATCTGCCGTACCATCATCATCCATATCTTCTCCAACTTCAAGACACTCCGCTATCACGACAAAAGAATCGGGTGAGAATGTGCTATTTCTCAAATTTATTTGTACTCTATGTTCCCAATGGGCACTTACATGATTACCTGTTACAGGGGGACAATTTACATTCCTAGAATAATTTGGTTCAACAATGCATCTGGTATAGTGTAGTTCCTGAAAATTCCAAGCCTCTTGGGCTGCGTTTATAGAAAGAGGGCACAAAAGGAAAATACATACAAAAAAGACAATCCCTCTTACATATTTTGTCATATTATAATAATTGTAGAACATTATTAAAGAAAGTAAAGTAATCACTGTATGTTGCCACTCTCCCTCATTGTTACCCCTAAGTAGGGCAACAAATCCATATACATTTTTGGATTCAATACTATAAACAATGTGGGCTTTGTATAATCTGTGCGAGCTCGCCTTAAATCGGTCAATGGTGAGACGGATATAAGATTCCCATCTATTTTCAAAGGATTTGCAGATTTAGGAGAAGAAGAAAGCACATTATAAGCCAAATTCATATTTTGAGCTATAAAGATACCATGTAACTCCGCATAGTCTGAGTGCACATTCATCGTACCGCTGGATATTATTGCTATAGATTTACCTGCCGTATTAAACTTATCATTATTTCCTGGCATATCTGCAAATGTTACATTACCAGATACAAAGAGCACTATGTTATTTAGAGAGGGAGATATAGAGTTGGTGCTATTTATTACCACATCCCGTTCTATAATATTTATCATATCGGATGATATATCATCTATCTCGGTTATCTTATTTATGATCCCCTGCTTTTTTCTATTACCAATATATTGACCTAAATTTGACAACATACTATCATCATCCTGAAAAGAGGTTACTGACCAGTTATTTGCAGATACTTTTGATGTCGCAGAATCAATAGACAAAAAACTGCTTTTTACCGTTACCACTCCAGCGCGATTAATTGACAAATATTCTTCAGTAGTATCGTCTTTATCATACGTACTTATATTGCGTGGTATCTGTATGTCGAGATATCCTTTTCTATGGAAAGAACTTTTACTCAACTTGTACCACTCCTTTGGCGTTGGTGTTGGCATAGGTGTAGCTGTAGGCATAGGTGTAAAGGTAGGAGTCGGCGTATTTGTTGGCGTTGGCATGATACAACAATTTTCGTAAATCATATTTATAGCACATCGTTGTATCGTAGTGGCATTCATTAAGGCGCATGTTCCATCATATCCCGATCCGAGCCTCACGCATGCGTTACCAGGCATACAACTCACAGCGTCATTGCACATCTCACCACAAGGAACTGGGGGAAAAGGAGTTGGTGTATTTGTTGGAGATGGGGGTGCAGAAGGAGCACACATACCGCACATTGTCATATCACCCGCATCTATTTTTCCATCACCATTTATATCAGCAGTACTACAACTCGAACTTGATGTATCAAACATACATGTAGAAATAATTGCCAGACCTTCGGTCGGATTTATACCACAGATACCGCAACTTGGATTTGGCGGGATGACTGTATTTGTTGGTCGAGGAGTAGGAGTTTTAGTAGAAGTAGGTCGAGGAGAAGCTGTGGGTGTGATACAAGATGAAGAAGATACAGAAACAGTATAACTTCCCGTTGCTCGTCGTGGATTTATACTAGTTGGTGACTGATCCTGACAGCGTTGGGTATATGTCACGGGAGACAATCCGTCTTCACTTTCCATACTACAGGTTGCTGCAAACCCTGTTTGTATAGTAAATGAACTTCCCGTAGGTGCATTTGCATCAACTCTAAACGTATATCGTTTAGCATTTGCTAGACTTGGTACACTTCCACTTATATCTTCAGATTTAACAACAGATATATACGATGGTAAATTACTCACATTATATGAAGGCTGACTACAAGTAAAAGAATAATTCCTATATCGAGAATTATGCGGCTCATTACTCCCATCCGGGTCTACATACCCAGAACGTTCATCGATTAGAAATGGATAGGCTCCACCCCAACCATAGGGAGGCGTATCATAATAACCACCTGCTAGTGCCCATTCTCCTTGTGCTTGTGCCATAATAGTAAATTCACAGCCTCTACCAGTGGCTCCAGACATAGATAAATTGATATTCTCATTTAAACTCACCGGTCTACATCTCGTCTGGGCTGAACTAAACACCACGATCTCCGCCGCAACGGGAAAAGCCAAGAGAAAATAAAAAATCAATAATATGCTCGTACTAAATATACGCATTTCTTTAGGTTTTCCTCACGACAATAATTGATAATATTATGGCAATAGCAATGATAATTGCACTTACTACCCATTTCATAACAATTGTTTTATAGGATGACTTCTCCTGTAGATTGGGCTGTTCTACTCGTATCTGTATACTGTCTTTAAAACGCCCTTTCTGGATTTCGGCCTCATAAACTCCCTGATCCAAATCACCAATGGAAAATTTATTATGTTTTATCTCAAAATTTGTTTTTTCAATAACTAGGCTTTTACTTTTTTTTAAAGTAAATTTATCTACAAATAAGTCTGTTTTGATAGCTTTTCCGCACGCATTTAACGCCTCGATTTCTATTTGATCTGGCTTGCGTGGACTATACTTCAACTTTAATTCACTTAAGGAATCTTTAAATAAGTCACATGTAAAATGTATGCTTTCATCAAAAACTTTTTTCCCTGTTTCCCTATTTACCGCTTTGGATTCTATTCTGAAGTCATCTTTAGATTTTAAATTGAGCAAAGGTATTGCTATAGCTTGCACTTCAGGGCTAAAAGCCTGAGTTATTACAGAAGAGGAGACACTATTTCCTTTTTCATCAAAGACCTCCAATCGTATTTCTGTAATCGGAGTCAATGCATTTGTAGGTGAGTGAAAACACACCCATGCTTTGCTATTTTCATTAGCAGGAAAAGAAGACACACCAAGATCATTCATTCTGATATTCCCAGGCACTGTATGTTCTGCTGCAAAACGATATTTAAGTATAGATCGTTGTGGCTCCAGGAGATGTGCCTCAAACACATAGGCACCACGGTGTGGAGGAGTATATTGATAAGTTATAATCCCATTTTCAGCAACGACCTGCTTCTCTTCCATCAAATTCCGATCAATATCATTTTCAAAACTATAAACTCGTATAGTTACTGGCAATTTTTCACTATCCTCTCGTTTTACCGTAGCAGAAATCTTAAAGAGCACTGGACCTTCTGGATATGTTTTTATCATATCCCGCAAAAAGACCTTCTCACTATTTACAGTTACCTCATCTAAATTCCAGTAAATATCTGCCTCAGTAGTACTGCTTATAGAAAAATGTGTAGTCCCCGCATAATCCTCCTCCAAAAAAGACCGACCTGCATAATGAAACCCTTTAGGTGAGAGTACATAATACTGAATCTGATATTCCCCTTTCGGATAAGATGTTTCTATTGGAATAGTAAGAGTAAAATTCTTTGTCTCATCAGACTGCAAATTTATACTATTGAGTAATTGTACTGAGTCAACAAGATGATGACCGTTCCTCAAATAAGTTGTTGTATTTATTCGTCTTATTTGGGCAATCAGTGATATGCCTACGAGTGGAAAATCATTTCTGTTAATAATATTTCCCGTAAGCACAATTTCCTTTTCAAAATCACTGTTGTAAGATGCTTTATCTGAAGAAAAATTTACATCAACCTTATCATAATCATAATAATTAAAACAAGATTCAAGTACAGTCGTCGCCCCAGATGATTTCGTGGGTGTAGTTGACAAAATAGCTGTCAGAGGGACTCGAGGTGATCCTAGAATAGGGGTAGACATATAACTTCCACCAACCAAACTCACCAGACAAAACGCAATGAGTATTCTTTTAAACATAATGAGTGTATTTCTTACACGTAATAAATATAATCTAAATTATAGATACTTTGTAATAGAAATAAATAGGATACTGTTTTACATCACAAAAAGTAGATCGTTATATCCTGTATAATCAAATCTATGAAGATTGTTTTTTTCGAAGTAGAAGACTGGGAGATGCCCATACTGCAAAAACAGTTCCCCGAGGCGGTTCTCACTCACGATAAACCCGACACCCACAATATAGAACAGTATAAAGATGCAGAAATTGTTTCCTGTTTTATCTATTCCCAACTGAAAAAAGATGTCATAGATGCCATACCTGGCCTCAAAATGATAGCTACCCGCTCTACCGGCTTTGATCACATAGATGTTGCATATGCAAAATCCAAAGGCATCATTGTCTCGAATGTCCCCGAGTATGGTTCGCGCACCGTGGCCGAACATACCTTTGCACTTATTCTCGCCCTCACTCGTCGTATGTATCAATCGGTCGCCAAAACCCGCCTTCTCGATTTCGATCGTGCAGATATCCGAGGTGTAGATATTTTTAATAAAACAATTGGTATTATCGGACTCGGTAAAATAGGCATAGAAACACTTAAAATCGCCAAAGGTTTCGGTATGAATGTCCTTGTCTATACCCGTACACGCAATGAAGAGCTGGCACACGAACTCGGTTTCACCTATGCCGATCTCAATGAGCTCCTCCTAAAATCAGATATCATCTCACTTCATATTCCCTATTCTAAAAATACCCATCATATTATCAACAAAGACAACATTAAGTACTTTAAACGAGGTAGTTATCTCATAAATACATCAAGAGGCGGACTTATAGAGACAGAAGCTATCATCTTGGCACTAGAGAATAATGTGTTACAGGGAGTCGGCCTAGATGTGCTTGAAAATGAAGCAAAGCTTGAAGAAGAAATCGAGATTCTCACTAAATCTTACAAAGAAAATGTCGATTTAAAAACGCTTGTCCTAGAGCATATATTGCTCAGTCACCCTAAAGTCATTATCACCCCACACAATGCATTCAATAGTAAAGAAGCTCTCGAGCGTATTATCTATACGACCATGGACAATATTCAAGGTTTTATAAAAGGCAGTACCATTAACCTTCTTTAAGTAACTATAAATATACGACCCTGCATAAATAATACGTATAAATCACACCATGCTAGATTGCGTTGCTAGAGTAGGAAAAATTCTATGCTACAATAGGTTATTATTGATTTCTTACAAAATGGATTTCTTGCTTAATCCTTATTTTACGGCCTTAGGTGTACCTTTTATTTTCATTGCGTTTCAGGCTTTATGCAAAAGACTCATAGATGGTGCGAGTTTTAAGCGCGATCATTTCTATTTTGGAGTCGAACTTCATCTTAGCACACTGACCTCAAGTCTCATTTTTGCCAGCGATATTATGAGAAGGATAGAATATTTGCCACCTCATCAGCAATCACATCAAGGAATTAAATCCATTATGTGGACCATTATTACACTATTCTTTTTTCTATTTGTTTTAATATTACATCAGCGTTGGGAGAAGGAAAAAAATCATACGCATATTGCGTTTGTTTTGCTTGTTGTATTGTGTAATCTCATTGGTATCGCCGTCATGTCAAGTTTTATCATTTTTATAAAAGGTGTATAATAGTTTTTACGAATTACCTGCAAGATATGAATAATACTGAATTAAATACTTTTGATAAAGTTGCTATTGCTTCTGCTATCGCGGGAACACTTAGTGTTGTGACAGCCAGTATAGTCCCGACTATATCCATACCTATGTTAAGCATTGGTGTCATCGGATCCGTCATCGGAGCTACTACACAAATGTATTCTTTTATGCAAAATAAAAAATCGCTCCTTGATGAATTATCTACACGCTCCCATCTTATCAATTATTTATCAGAAAACGGCTATAAAGAGGCGACCTCTACCTCCACAAATCAAAAGATTATGATAAACAAAAAGACAAGCGAAGCTATCGTGATCCCTGATCAAGCCACATTTTCCGGTAAAGATGTAGAAAAAATCATTTCCCTCGTGTAGGTTATAATCCCCTTTTTTCCTCATTTTATGCTACAATTCCAGCATACGTATGCAAGGATCTACCGAAACAAAAGAACAATCATTTTGGGATTGGTTTTCAGCCAAATCCGATAAGCTCTTCTTTTTTGAGCTGTATCAGGAAAAACTCCTTCCCGAAACACTCCATCAGATTCAACAAATTCATCCTGATTTAGTATTTGAGATAAGCCCCGAGTTAGATGGCAAACGCGACTTTATCATCAGCGCCAATGGCCTCAAAGAAGCATTCCCAGCCGTCATCGACCTCGTGCGGTCTGCGCCTCAATTTGATAGCTGGAATATCATACCGTTTCGCCAGCGTAAAAAAGACCTTGATATGGAAGTCGAGATCGAAGATGTCATACTTAGTCCCGATGAAATATTGTTTGACTATGATTACGATGACAATAAAGTAAATCTGGATGTCTATGTCGAAGATGTAGATAGCGAAGATTCACGTGTCTATCATATCGTATTTATACTTCTTGACAATATTATTGGCGAATACGATGTCGAGATGAAAATCGGCCGCATCGATATTTATACTCTCGATGAAACCAAAAGTGTCAGCCATCTCCACCCTCTTTCCGATCTCCCCCGTATTGTCGATAACCTCGGCAAAAAAACCGTGCACTAATAAAGACTTACGTTAGTAGAAAATAATCTCATAAGTCGAGCGATAATACCCTTTTTGTGGTCGCTCTGGTTGACTTTGTCGGAACTTTTTACAGTAGGACTATCTATATCTAAATAATTTTAGCCCATACCAATAATCACTTAATATTTTCGTAGATATAAATAAATAATACTTTTTCATCGGACTTCTTCTACTCGACCCTTCTTCAATACTTTTACCCCCATCATCTCTGGAAATGAGGAACCAATTAATAAAATTATATACACTATAAAATTTATCTCTTATTTGAAAATTTTTAAACAGTCTTATTAATCTAAATGTGTTAAATTTTGTCTGTTTTTCAAAAGGAAAATTAAATGTGACATGAAATTCTCGCGAATGAATATATAAGCTAAATACTTGATCAAAGTTAAAAATCTCATATTTTTTTTTAAGAAAGTTGCATAAATTATCACTTATTAATTTCAAATTCACCAATTTTTGCTGAAAATACGGATTCATAGATAGTAGATCTCCATTAGTATAGGTTTCCTCAGTTCTCAAGGAGAGTTCTATAACAATCTTAGGAATATCTTTAACATCTGTATGATTTATAACTTTAGAGCTAAAATAATTAATAATATTTCTTGAAGTTTTTACAAAGGCAATAACCATTTCTATGATGTCTCTATGTTCCCAAGCAAGCATAAATCCTTGTTGAAAAATGCTCTCCCATCCGCCACCTCCCATTCCGCCTAGAGGTATCATTTCAAAATTTAATCCATATTTTTTAAAATAAATTTCAGCATCCCTACATAGCTTTTGATGTATTACACCACGATTAAATAACTTATAATTTGCACTTTGCGAAAAATCAATATAGCAAAGTATTATGTCATCATCATATATTTGTCCCATTTGCTTACTATTATAATTTAATAACCTCCCATATAATGAATCAAAGGTATACTGTGCTTGTGTATTTTTCTAGTTTCAAGTAATATTCAAACGATGAATTAAATCAAAAAAAGGTTAACGTGGTCGCTTGAGATCTAATGATATCGTAATGAAAAAAGTCTTATCCGACAAGAGTAAAAATAGGTATTGAGCGAAGACTTAATTGATGAACGTGTATTCGTGTATTCCCGATCAAGTCGGGCATGACATCACAAAAAAGACCCCGTCATTTGACGGGGTCTTTTTGTGCACGAAGCGCGATATTAATACATACCCATACCGCCACCCATGCCTCCCATACCACCACCTGGCATAGCAGGTTCTTCCTTTTTAGGAATATCTGCGACCAAAGCTTCTGTGGTCAGGATTGCGGCCGCAATCGAAGACGCATTCTGTATAGCCGTGCGTACAACTTTTGCTGGGTCCACAATACCTCTCTTAAACATTGATCCAAATTCACGAGTCATAGCATCAAATCCGAAATCAGGATCATTCTTCTGTTCGATCTGATACATCACACGGCCTGGCTCCATACCGCTATTTTTAGCGATCATCTGGATTGGTTCGGCAAGTGCGTTGTAGATTATGTCTACACCCGTCTTTTCTTCATCAAATTCCATCTTTTCACGTATAGCTGCAAGGGCCTTTCGAGCCTGAAGATACGTAGTACCTCCACCAGCCACGATTCCTTCTTCAAGAGCTGCTTTCGTTGCTGCAACCGCGTCATTGACACGTTCTTTCTTTTCTTTCATTTCCACTTCGGTTGCTGCACCGACCTTTATAACGACTACTCCACCTGCCAGTTTTGCCAGTCGCTCCTGCAGTTTCTCTCGGTCAAAATCAGATGTGGTTGTATCCATTTCACGACGGATCTGAGCAATCCGATTAGTCAGGGCTTTTTTGTCACCCTTACCGCCTACGATACGGGTATTTTCTTTATCAGCCCATATTTTATCAGCACGACCCATATCCTCGATTTCCACGTTGTCAAGTTTCTTGCCAAGATCTTCAGAGATCACAGTTCCTCCAGTGAGGATTGCGATATCTTCAAGCATAGCTTTTCGTCTATCACCAAATCCTGGAGCTTTTACAACAAGTGCGTTGAATGTTCCACGGATTTTGTTTACGACGAGTGTTGCAAGTGCCTCACCATCAACATCATCTGCGATAATAACGATATTCTTTGAGACTTTTACTACTTTCTCAAGGAATGGAAGCATGTCAGCAACTGCTGATATTTTCTTATCGGTGATCAAGATATATGGATCTTCTATTTCAGCTTCCATACGGTCAGAATTTGTCACAAAATATGCCGAAGCATAGCCGCGATCAAATTCCATACCTTCCTTGTGCTCACTTTCCATCTGAAGTCCTTTACCTTCTTCTACAGTCACGACGCCATCTTTTCCTACCTTTTTTATTGCCTCAGCAATCAACTTGCCGATTTCTTCACTTGCGGCAGAGATTGTGGCGACCTGTGTGATCTGAGAGATATCATCAGTTGGTATCTTTTTTGCCATTTTCTGGACTTGTTTTACCACTTCTTCGGTTGCTTGGTCCATACCTCGCTTTAAGATCATTGGATTTGCACCCGCTGTTATATTGCGAAGTCCCAAATTTACCATAGCTTGGGTGAGCAGTGTCGAAGATGTTGTACCATCTCCTGCCACATCATTTGTTTTTGATGCTGCTTCTTTTACCATTTGAGCGCCCATATTTTCAAAAGGGTCTTCAAGTTCAATTTCTTTTGCGACAGTCACACCATCGTGAATCACGGTTGGTGCGCCCCATTTTCGATCAATTCCCACATTGCGTCCACGTGGGCCAAGTGTTGTTGTTACTGCACGAGCGAGTTGATTTACACCGCTTGCGAGTTTCTGGCGAGCTTCATCGCCGTATATAACCTGTTTTGCCATAAACTTACATAATAAACTTTTAATTAATTACTAATGAATAAAGACTAATGACTAATTAATCATTAGTAATTATGCATTCGCCATCATTGGATGACAGCCATTACATCTTTCTGTTCGATCAGTAGCCATTCTTCATTGCCGACTTTTATTTCATTACCACCCCATTTTTTATAGACCACCTTCTGGCCTACCTTGACGACCATTTTTGTTTTGCATCCACCATCTTTGCAATCACAAACGCCTCCATCACCAATTGCCATAATTTCTCCCATTTGTGGTTTTTCCTTTACAGTATCCGGGAGTACGATACCTGAAGCGGTTACCTCATTCATTTTCAGAGGCTTCACCAGCACATAATCAAACAAAGGCTGTATGTTTTGTTTGTTAGCCATAATTTTGATATATTTAAACTTATAAATAGTAATTAACATTACTAAGCGGGTGTCATTCCCGTGAAGACGGGAATCCAAGGAATCGTTCGTACCCGCATTACCAATTTATCTTAATCAAAATTCTTATTTTTGTCAAGTGGGATGTTCGTCTGCTAAACATATGGATAATACTCAGGATTTATCGGAAATAATAAAGCTAAAAGAGAAATTGCAGGCTGCGAAGCTGCCTGCTAACTTGCAAGAAAAAGCAAGCGAGCAAATAGAGCGTATCCGTTTATCGCTCCGTTTTGGCGGTAATTTGTCCCATCTAGATGTCATTGAAAAATATATAGATTGGATTGTCAATTTGCCCTGGGATAAAGAATCTGTAGATACCGTCGATATTCCTAAGACAAAATCACTACTTGATAAAAATCATTTCGGCCTGGAAAAGATAAAACGTCGCATTATGGAGTACCTGGCCATATATAAACTGCAAAAAGAGACACTTCACGCCTCAGCAATACACGTACGTCCGCTCTTTTTTGTAGGGTTGGCAGGTACAGGTAAAACAACGTTTTCTCTTTCTATTGCCGAAGCACTAGGTCGGCAGATCGTACGCATCCCCTTTGGAGGTCTGGCATCTGCCTCCGATTTGCGTGGTCAGTCCAAGACTTCTCCCGAGTCAGAACCTGGCAAAATTATCAAAGCACTACGCGCGGTAAAAGTCAAAAATCCGGTTATCTTGCTAGACGAGCTCGACCGCGTCACACCAGAGTCACGCGGTGCTATCATGGGTGTACTACTTGAGCTTCTAGACCCCAACCAAAATGCCCATTTTACCGATTATTTTATCGATTTTCCCTTTGATCTATCCAATGTTATCTTTTGCGCAACAGCCAATAATACAGCCAATATTGCACCCCCTGTTTTAGATCGTCTTGAGCTTATCCAAATGCCATCCTATACCGACGACGAAAAAATACAAATAGGCAAAACATACATTTTGCCAAAATATGTCAAAAACGCAGGTCTTACTCCAGAGCAAATTACAGTCGATGAAAATCTGTGGCCTGAGCTCGTGCGTCCTTTAGGGTTTGAGCCAGGTATTCGTAGTTTAGAACGTTTTGTCGAGACAATGGTACGCAAAGTAGCCTATAAAATTGTATCGGGGGAAGCCACCAACATCTACATCAACACCAACAATGTGAGGGACTATAAATAATTAGTCTGTACATATACTATGCTCTTCTATTCTCTTACACATTTGGGGAAAATCCACTACCATAACACTGCATGCTACTCTGACACAACCACCTTAAGGAGACCTTTCTTCAACGGTGTAATCTATTTTTATCAAAGATTTCTGCCTATCTATCGTAAAACAATATTCATATTGTTTTCCTTCACACAAAGGGTGTGCAGGTATACAATCTCCATTTTCTACTGTATATTTTTCAGGTTTAGATAAAGGTATAAAGCGCCGCGTACCATCTTGTTTTTTAAAAAAAGTGACTTCAATTCCAGATGGCTCATGTATGGCAATCTGAGCTTCAGTCACGGCAGCACACAGATGCGTCGTCGCCATATGAAAGGATATCTGTTCTTTCTGCGTTTCCCCATTTACTAGTAGAGTAGCAGTCCCCTCAAGTGTGTTTTTTTTGGAGGGTACAAAGATAAGATACAACACAGCAATTGTTATGCTTAGCAATAGTATTCGCAGGAGTAATATATTGGGGTCATCCCCTTTACGCAGTATATACTGGTTAAAATATGTAAATATTTTGAGCATATCTTCAGTATACAAAAAAGTTATGTGAGACCTGGTAGACGGATGTCCACCAGGTCTCACTTTATTCAAGAGTAATCTTATACAAAAAACACTGCCGCAACAATACAGCCGCCCATGATGATGGCAACGGCGTTGTTACCAGGCTCTTTCATCAGCTCGTTCACACGCACAAGTGAGCGCAAACCCACCATATAGCGCAGGCCCAGAAATGAAAAGATGACAGACAATATCATGGCAAAGCCACCTTTCCATAGGAGATAGATGAAAAAGTTCCAAAAAGCTGTGTATGGCAGTTTATACATCAGCAAAGCTAATGCAATAAAAACCGCCGCCAACAGTATCGTAGGAGAATCATTTCCATCCAAACTTCGATGCTGATTTTTGAGTTCAGCAAACGAAGTAAACCCCATCATCGCCTGTACGAGCTTGACCATAGGCACAAGCAACACTGCACTGGCGGCAATTTTTACCAGTGTCGGAAGCAAATGCAGTTGCCAACAGGTCACCAGCACGCCGTTCATTGTCTCGGCCGCACAGCTTGCCGCTTCACGCGGCGGAAGGAGTAGGCCAAAAAAAAGGGCGGCACACATTGCAGTGATGCCAAGAAGGACTACTGTAATAACATGTCGTGGTATCATGCTTCATTCCTTTCATGTTGATATGGACGCCGCCTTGTAAAGCGCGGCGTCCCAAGTTCAACGACTGTTACTGTTTATTGATCCAGCGGCTGACCCGGTCATTTTGGGCCGACGCGGCATCTTCCGCGGCCATGATCTCATCCAACGTACGACCTTCAGCAGTTTCTTCGTCAATAAGAGCTGCAGCGCGGTCACCCGCTTTTGCATCGTCCAAAACAGCTTGCAACTGCGCTAAGATCGCACCCGCATTAGTAATGCTGTTACCAGCCGTTTCCTGGATGGCGCGCATTCGCTCTTCCTGCGCCTCTTTGAGTACATTTGTCTGGGCGACAAGAGCTGGCGCCAACGTTCTGAGTTTCTCATATTCGGTCTTCGCCTGGTCATAGGCTTCACGGCGTCGACGAGTTGTATCTTGGTTGGCAACCAGAACAGCTTCCTGGGTTGAAATCTCAATTTCCAGCGCACTGATAGTTGCATCTGCCTCCTTCATTTGTTGAGATAACTGCCGTTGTCGTTCTGCAGAGGCTGAATTATATTCCCGACCCCAAAGAGCTCCTCTATCCTCATACTTTTGCATGCGCGCGCGTAATGTAGGCAACGCACCCACTGAAAAATCTTCTGGATCCTGAATGGCTACCTCAGCCTTAAGTGCATTGTCCCAAGCAATCTTTTTATTAGCAATATCCTCGCGCATGCGTTGCAACACGATAGCAACGCGTTCCGCGTCCGGAATTGGAGACAGACTGAACTCTTTTGCTTTTTCAGCAAACCAACCAAAGGCCTCACGCATAGTGATAGTGATACCGGTATTCATAGTATATGCTCCTCATTCTTGTTAGTTACTATTACACAGTTAAAAATACAGCTACGTATCCTCGACGACATTTTCGCTCGATAGAACCACCTCCTTTCAAGGA
>CAZPYR010000007.1:0-2877 GCA_964590815.1 uncultured Gammaproteobacteria bacterium
TCATCAGACCGTGTAGCAAATGCTCACTATCTACATATATATTTTTAAGTGCTTTTGCTTTGTTATTGGTTTCTAAAAACACCTTGTTTGAACGCTGTGTCATGTGAGTCATGACATCTAGTTCACTCCGTTTATCACCATTTATATTTGATTTGAGAGGTGCTCCATTGACAGCAGGTTTTGCTTGCAAAGTAGCTGGGGCAGGCTGAGGTGCTACAGGCTTTGGAACACTTGTTTGAGGTGGTTGAGTAATATTGTTATTAATATTTATCTGCGGTGAGGTTGCAGCTTTCTGTGGTACTGCGGCAGGTTTGGGCGGCTGCACTGCAGGAACCTGTTGCTGCACGGGTGGCGGATTATATGGTGGTTGTACTGGATTACTTTGCTGCGTTACAGGTGGTGTTGGTGGTCGCTGAGGTGCTGGTGCGACTGGTGGTTGCATGGTCGTCGGGGCTGCTCCGATACCATTATATGGGACACTTCCTGAAGGTGTTGATCCTATACCATTGTATGAATTTCCTCCTCCAATACCATTATACGACTGGCCATAAGAAGGTGAACCAATACCATTATATGATTGTCCTTGTGGTGGCATAACTGGATTTCCTACTCCAGACATACCTTGATTAGAAACAACTGGTTGACTTTGATAGAGTTGACCAGATACTGGAGGTCTATTCATAGTCGACGTATCTGAGGCTCCAGAAGGAGCCGATCCATTTGAAGGAGGAGTCCCAGAAGGACTTTTCTTAATAAAATCAAATATTGCCATACGTTTCATTATGAGCAAGTATATTTGAAAAGTCAACATCAATAGACTTCATGTTGTTATATATAGTCAATAGGAATTTATCACTGGACAAAATATATAAAGTTAATTACATTAAATATATTATTGTGATATTTATTTATGAAAAATTTTGTTTCGGTATTACTTATAGTAGGATTTAGTCTTATGGTCGTATCCTATATTCATGCGACATATGATGATCCTGCAGCCGGAGGGGTAGGCAGAAAAAATTCTGTAAGTACTCTGGAAGATATATTTAATATATTATTTAATGGTGGGTACACAAATAGCAATTACCCCGATCCTGACCCTGAGGGAGCATATCCAACAGTTGACCCAAATGCCCCTACTGTAACACCCGGCCCAGCCATTACTTATCCACCCGCCAATACTACGGCGGCAGCATATGCAAATAAAGTTGTTGCAGCAACAAGCCAATACTGTGGTGGCAGAATTTCCAGTAGTAACTATAACTGTGTCAATAATTTTGCTAGCATCCCTATGAATGAGCTAGCACGACAAAAACTTAAAGAATCTGCCGCTGCATATACTTATGTGCAATGTGTAGCAGGCGCCCGAAGTATGACATATGCACTCGATAATCCTTTTACACTTACGACAGGTACAGCTCTAAATTTTTGTAACTTAGATGATCCGCGATATACAAAATACCCCAACACTACCGAGTATCGAGCTTTGGTAAAACCAGGCTCACTGTTTATCCAAGATCTTAACACCTATGCAGGACACATAGGATACGTAACGCAAGTAAATGGCACTCACTCTATCATTGCATTTGAGGCAAACTGGGGTGCGGGAACAATAAAACATGGTAGACAGATACCAATGGAAGTTGCTGACAAAGATGTAGGAACTATAGGTAGAATTATATGTTGGCAAGTACCCAAATAACTATGAATAAAAAAATCATTATCATTCTAAGTGTCGTTTTATTGATAATAATTATCATTTCGGTTCTACTTTTGCGAGCGAAACAACAAACTCAAAAAACACCTGGTACTTCTATTCCCGAGTCAACGATTGCGGGAGTTATGCCCGGTATTCTACGCCCGACTACTGAAATCGCTCCAGGAGAATTAGAAGTGATTTCTGTATCTCCTCCCGATATGTCCAAAGATCTCGTAAAAACAACGCCTATTGAAATAGTATTCTCTCGACCACTCACTGAAGAGGAAGTGGAATTTATGATAAGTCCTGAATTATCTTATACAAAAGAATTTGAAGGGAATAAGCTTATTATCACACCTACAGAAAATTTTGAGCCACGAACTCTCTATACATATCGCATAAAAATACTAAGCGATATACAAAAAATTCGTTTATATACGTTTACAACAGCAGGTGATGGTGAGTTACAAATCCCGGATACCGCTCCTCCCGATGACGTAATTAAAGCCTATGATGAATCTGTACGTGTGAGTTATCCCGATATTTATCTTTACAATCATACGCCTTATGAAAGCAAAGCCTTTGCAATTACAGGAACATTCTCTGCAGAAAAAAATCAAAATGTTTTTAACGTATTACTTAAAGGTGTAAATAAAGAAGAATCAAAAGCAGCTTTTCTAATCTGGTTACAGTCCCTCGATCTTACCGATGAACAAATTGCAGGGTTGGATATTATATATGAATAACATTCTCAAATACATTGGCCTCTGTATCTTTATTTTTATATGCTTCTATTTTATTTCAACGAATATTTTTGCTACATATGATGATCTAGCCCCGGGAGGTTTTGGTAGGAAAAATTCAGTAGATACTCTGGAAAATGTTTTTAATATATTATTTAATGGTGGCAATTACCCCGATCCTGACCCTGAGGGCGCATATCCAACTCAAGATCCAAATGTACCGACTCCCTCTTGGCCGCCAGGTACTACACCTACCCCAACTACCCCTCTTCCCACACGGGATCCCAGTAATAATGTTTTAAACCTTAATTACAACTATCAAAGTTATATTGCCAACCAGGTACCGCCATGTTTAACTAATAAGAATGTGTATTTAGAAGTAGAATCAATGACGGGTGGTATGTGGGAAGTAGTCGCCGGTATACATTTTAGAGA
>CAZPYR010000007.1:2887-32324 GCA_964590815.1 uncultured Gammaproteobacteria bacterium
GTAGCTGTGTACCAAATCAATCTTGTGTTAGTGGGCAAATAATAGGCAAAAATGAAGTTGATCTTCGCGGTAATTGTACACAAGCAGATACGGGCATAGGAAAGCCCAATCCTTTGCCTGGAGGCGGATGTGGCTTCACCAATTTGCTTGATAGTTGTGTTTATGGAGCAAATCATCTCATAGGTAAAATTGGTAAGATACCACAAACGCGTGAAGAATTTGCCAAAGCATTAGGCAGGTATAATGGCACAGGCAATGCAAACTGTGGCAAAACACTGTTCGCTCACTGCCCAGCGCCTTACGAAGGATACGATCATATACATCCGATGAACAAATATGATGATGAACATAAAACTATGTATTTAGTATATTGTGATAATGGTGTTAGGTGTAAAGATCCTATAGTATTTCCCGGTTTAGGAGCACTCACAGTAGCGTCTATTATTCACAAACTATAATATGGAATCACTCAATACAAAAAAACTACTTTCCATCCTTACTATCGTGCTTCTCTTTATTGTGCTTATATACATCATTATTTCACGTACTAGCAAAAAGGTAGATAATTCTCTTGCACCAACCCCAAGTCCAGGCAACCCTGCATCTGAAATACTTGTAGAATCTAAAAACTTAAATGATGTACCTACTCTGGCTGCAGAAAAAGGAGGAGGGTTAGATACCAATTCAACCATACTCAAAGAGTCAGCTATAAATATTGCCGAAATAACAGGGAATTTACCTTATCGATACACTTTTACATCATCTAATGGTTTACCCATGGAAATTATCATTTCTTCGTCTGAGTATCAAGATAATAAATGGACACTACTTGTAAATATATTTGGTATAGATTACCAAGTACCCAAAGATAGTGCCGATTACTCTAAAATGCAGATTGCTTTCCGTGAAGCCGCTGCCAATGTGTACCTTTTTGTAAAGAAAAACGGAGGAGATCCACAAAAAATAGTCTTCAAGTGGGGAGATAGACTTTTTATAGAAGAACGTGCTATTGAATGGCTCCAGTAACATGTATTCCTTCGTTGACTTTAGTATCAAAATACCAGTAGAATGTATATATGTTTCGTAATATTTTTCATGGTGTAAATAATGGACTAAAGATTGTACGTAATGGATTCCTCATCGTAGCCGTTTTTGTCACCATCTTCCATCTCTTCGGTTACTACATGAATAAAGATAAATTAAATCTACCTCCCAATACCTTTGAACTGAAACGGAATAAACTGTATGAAACAATCAATAATCCAGAATTGCAAAAAAACGAGTTTGGAAAGAAACAAGTAGCCTTGTACCGAATCATGCTTTGTGCATCTATAGGTGAGACATGTACAGATAAAGCAGAAGATGGGGATATTTACTATCAACAAAGTCTCATGGGGAAAGCTACTAATCTAATCATCAAACCTTATGGACACCCCCCAGCATCTGGTATTGCATGGGCTTACGAAGGATTGTCAGAAGCTGGGTTTATACCCAACACCTATGCGCAAGGTATTGGATTTTACTCTTTGCAGCCCCTTGCTGCTATTTGGAAGGTATTTCGTAATGTAGCATATTTACTTATTGTTCTCGTCATTGTATCGCTCGGATTTCTCATTATGTTTAGATCCAGTATTTCAGCCCAAACTGTGATATCTATTGAAAATTCACTACCTCGCATTGTGATTGCCCTCCTCCTTGTGACGTTTTCTTTTGCTATAGCAGGTTTTCTCATAGATCTTATGTATATCATCATGGCTCTTGGTGGAAGTGTAATAATCCATAATATAGCTATTTCAGGTGATCCAGGCGATGTAGAAAAGGTTGCTAGTTTACTGGGATGGCAGGGAGATACCTTTTATCAGGGTGGATGGGATCTCATGGGCAAAATTGTGGGCAATCCAAACATTTGGAACACAGGCCCAGCCTTTCTTTCACTTGTACCGTACAGTCTTCAATTATTTTTAAGATATATAGTAGCAGGTACAGCCATATTTATTTTCGAACGATTTAATCCCGGTTTTGAAAAGCTAAGGCAGGGAGAAGTAGTAAAGTCTATCCCATTTATTGGCGGTATACTTCAACTGCTCATTGCAGAAGTATGGGGTAATATAGTATTGGCACTTGTAGCTAGTTTTTTAATACCAGTGATATTATCTATCGTAGTATGGGTGACATGTCTATCTCTGTTTTTCCGAATTTTCTTTATGCTTCTCATGACCTATACTCGTATTCTACTCTCCATTATTTTTTCGCCCATTATCTTGCTCTTTGAAGCTTTCCCTGGTACATCTACATTTGGTTCGTGGTTTAAAGGTCTCTTTTTTAATCTGCTTACTTTCCCAATCGTCGCAATTCTCATAATGACGTCAGGTATGATAGCAAATGTTGCGGATATAAATTTTTATCATAATGCAGGCTACTATCCAGTCAATGGATTTTGGAAACCACCCTTTCTCTACACCATAGAATCAGATGGTTTTATTATGATAGTCGCCATCAGTATACTTTTTATAATCCCTGATATGATTGAGTTCCTCAAAAAACAGTTTGGAGTTGAGGATCTACCCTTTAGTGTCAGTCCTGGGACATTACTTGCCGGGGGAAGTGTACTCACGGGGGGAGCTATGGGACTAGTTATGAGATCACGTTCTATTGCTCGTGAATTTGGCTATACACGAGATCATCCAATCTTCAATACAGGTATTTTACGTCGCCTTAAAGGACTTGCGCCAGAAGACCCTTATGCAAATTTCCGAGATAGATCTGCGCAACAAACTAATCCAGGCTAGTATTCTCTTATACTGAACTGCGTTTGGGAGTATGGAAATACTGAGTATCATAAGTATGAGTCTCGTAATACATGGCGTGATATTTTCTTGAGCTTTCTGTATGGGAAACGTATATCCATGAATCCCTCTTGTTCCGCCATATACAATTTGCAGATATTAATCTACTTCCAGTGATTCTCTGCCCACTATTTAACATTAGCTATACGCATGAAGATCTGCAGAAGAGCCATATTTACGATCCAAATCCAGGTATCCGAAGTATATCTACGCCCAATATTCGGAGTATGAAAATACTGAGAATAATAAGTATGAGTCCTGTAATACATGACGTGATATTTTCTTGAGCTTTCTGTAGTTGCTCCGGATTTCCCATCGATGTTTGCATTATGAAGGCCGAATAAATAATACATCCCAGAGCCACCATTCCTGCCGCTCCTATGCCAAGTGTGAATACTTGAGCTACTATACCCTCAAAGCTTGTGTCAATACAGCCAATTGCTGAATAATACTTATTAGCTTTGCCAAAAGCCAAATTTTGATTCATACAAGTATCGCATTTACTATATGAGTCATAATCATCATCTTTGATATAGCGCTCACATATAGCCGAGGCTTTTTCAGGCCAACATTTGCGTACTCCACCTCTTGTTTCACACGTGCCCACAAAGCACTCTGGTAAGATACCTCCGTTAGAAGATAACAACTGATTATACTTATTTTTACTTTCATCCATATCCGAGCGTGCTTTATCTGTAATATAGCTCTGTATTCTCTGGCTGATATGACAACTTGCGTCATACCAAGTGCAATCATTAAAGTCGTTTGGGATACCAAATTCCTGGGTTGCGATATTGGTAGCACAGCATTTCTGTTTACCTTCAAAGTCGGCATTAGAAAAACCACAGTTTAATACTTCTCCTGCATCTCCTGCCCCCACGGGGACTACTGGTGTGGGCGTAGGTGGGATGACTGCAGGAGTCGGTGTGACAACTTTATTTTCGCGCATGGTATAAACTTCATCAAAATATTCGCCTAATACTGAAGCACTAAGTACTGTCCCCATATCTTTACACTTATCATCATTTACAGTATTTAGTGCATTCTCTACTCTCTGAAAAAATAATGTTTTACACTCAGCTCTATCGGCCTCCGTACCATCAGATTTTGTACAAGACCAAAGGGCGTCACCTGGTGGAGTAGACTGATAACAACTTATGACATTGACTATTACTAAACTGCATGCCATATTCTTATCAATTCGCTTAAGACACGTATCAGCTTCGTCTATAGTATCAACCGGAGGTGTGACATCATATCTCGCATATGCTTTTTCTTTATAAAGATTTTGAATGGCTGTAGTATATCCATTTGTCGATTCATTACAGATATCATGACAGCTTCTATAACCTAAACCATATATGCCTTCAAGATTATTACATACAGTTTTAGGAAAACTGCTTGCACACAATTTTATATCATCGGCATCTATCTTCCGGTCATTATTCTGATCCTGGCAGGCCCACGTATCTCGTTGATATGGAATATCTGTCCTTAGACATGAAATAACCTTATTATTTATATAATTCTGGCAGTTCATTGCTACGTCATTTGTACTCTTTAAACAGGCCTGCATTTCAACGGGAATTTGTGCATGTACTGAAGATGTACCCAAAATAAATAGTAGTGAAGCAGTAAAGATAAATGTCACAAATCTTCTAAACATAGTTTCATTATACTGAATTGGAGAGTGTTGTCTATTATGAAGTTATTTTTTCTTGTCTACCTCATCTTCATATCCTTTTTGTATAGCAGTAATTACAACAAGTCCCATACCGGCAATTATGGTGACAGCAGCTGTTTCTTTGATTATTTCAAACCAGTTGGTACCAGTTACAAGCTCAGCCGCGCCTATACCCGCTCCTGCTAGGATATCATAGTTACCTTTAAGCAAATTGGTTTCCCGTAATTTTTTAAGGTATGTCATTCGGCCATCTGTATCAAGCATGAATCTATCTCTAAAATCAGCCTTGATACTCACAACTGCCACATCATTTCCTAGTTTCATTTCGTTTATCCATCCAGTAAACAACGATTTCTCTACATCACTATCTCTGGTGAAATAATGACACACTGCCATAAATGCATCCATTTGATATCGTTGTTCTATGATCTGGTCTTCATCAGCAAGTGGCTTTAATTCTTCATGAATTTTCACTATTTTGCCATACCAACTATCAAAATCTTTGGACTCGCCTGCCTCTTTACATATGCCCGGGATTTGGGCAATAATTTCTTGCGCTTTTGCATATGTCATATTGGTTGCCAGTTTTCGTTCCAGTGCCTGCTCATTTTTAGTCGTTTTAAGGAGCAATTTCATATTTGTATCTCCTCTCATCTGTGTCCTTCTATTCTTACGATCATCATCTTGTGCCATACAGGCATAAAAACCATTTTCCTCACCTAAATCATTTTCACCATCTCCAAAATAATTGGGTTTTGCTACCATTTTTTTGAAATGGGTAGTGAGACCTCGATCGCCATACATCGCCTCATAAATACGATCTTCCTTCACTGTTTTTTCGCCATACCTTTCTGCTGCTTTACGATGAGCCAAAGAAAGAGATAAATACAAGTCATCCATTGCTTGTTTTTTGGCCGTATCAATTTGATCAGATGAATGAGAGTCGACCGGACGATTTTCTAAAGGCAGACTTCCCTCAGGCATATAACTTTGTATAAGATTTGTATAAAAATTCATTATAGCCTGCAAATGCTCCACATTAGACATATAGTCATCTTCTTCCTTTCCCTTAAACTTTACCAGTGCTTCGTATCTAAATCTGTCGCGTGCCTCTTTATCGGACTTAGAAATTTTATCATCAGGGTATTTATTCAGATCAAAATAGAAATCAGCCGTACGCACACGATTTTTCTGCCCTTGCATATCCGTATATGTTACAAATCCTTGTTGGAATTCAGGGAATGTATGGGTCATTTCGCCTAGCCACGCGAGTGGATCTTTAAGTAGCATCTGATGATACACCTCTCCTTTAATAGCCCATTTTCTCTTGGCTCTATACTCACGAAGCGTCACTTTTGTATCTTTCCCACCCAGTTTTACCGCAAATATTTTTTTAAATCTGTCATCACTAGCCGCATACTTATCAAAGATGTTGTCATAATCTTGCTGTCCAAATTGCAAAAAATGCTTGTCAACAATTGCATCTTTTTCTTCATTTGTTAAAGCTCGGCCGAGTCTGCGCTCCTCTTGCACGATATCATCTTTTGCGACATGTCGCTTCAACTGTCTTTTTGTTTCATTACCAGCTTGTCCATCTACATCCCAAAAAGCGGTAACTACCCCAGTTGTTCTATATTTTAATTCAAATTGTTCTTTTGTTGATAAATCGCCGTATTTTTTACCTCCATACAAGGCCTGGGAAAGCTCATTGAGTGTCTCTTCAAGTCCATCAAATGTCCATCCTCCCTGATCAACGATATTTCCCACCGCCAGACCACTATAAACATCTAGCATTGAATTAAACATGTCACTTTCTCCAGATTTCAGGATACGCAAGAGTTCTTTATTGTCTGGTCTTAAATCATAGAGTAATCTGTCTTTTGCTTTCTTCATTTCCTTTGTAGGATGATAGTCTTTATATATACCTCCGTTATCTTTAACCCACTCGTAGACCGCATCCTCGTTATACATATACTTTCCAATATTTGACTCTACTGCTTCATGGTCACCTTCATATTGAGAGCCTCTCCCTCGAAGACCTGGTTTCCAGTTATGAAGGGGATTATAGATACCAGTTATGATATTGCCATAGGGCAAATCACTAAATCGCGCTCTCATGGGTTTTGCCCGTGCCAAGACTTTCACACCATTTAGAGTAAGCAAGAAATTATCAAGATAAGCTCGTGAAAAACGAGCATTTACATTATCTTTCGATACCGGCTGTTTTAATAAGCCATCTTCATGCATTTGGTTGAGGACATCAAGCATATATTCAATACATTCTTCTCTATATTTCACAACCAACTGATTATCTACCTGCTTAGTGCTACTCGTCACTAGATTAGGATCTAATTCTTTTTCTACCTGCATGAGCTGAAATAAGTCTGAGATCACTTCATTGTTATTCTCTAGTATAAGTTTCTGTATAAATTCAGGCATCAAATCACTCATGATACGAGTCAGGTCATCATCATAAAATTCTTTAAGGGTAGCGATATTATATGTACTTAATACCCCTTTTAATTTCTCCAAATCAATTGTTGATCCTATTTGCAAGAATTTATGTACTGCCTGTTCTATAGAAGGTCGTCGCTGGAGTGTTGCAATGAGCTGATTATTGAGGGTATTTTTGAGAGTGCGTTTATCATCGCCACTAAGATGTGCAAAATCGGGATCATTGGTGATACCATCTATAGAGGTACGGAGAAATTGTGCTATATTACGAAGCATCTGTCCTTCTGAGTAAGATGAAAATGATTCACCAAACTCTGACTTTGGACTATTATATAAATTTTGGAAAAGGACTCCTACTTTATCTTCTAAGTCTGCTTGAAGTCCAGCCAACTTATCTAAATCTAGTTTACCTCCGACAAAGACTTTTTCTTTTATTTTTTCATATGTATACGCCTGAGATATTACAGCTCCTAAATCTTCATATCCTGTATATCCATTTTCTAGCGATGCTCTTCCTCCTCTTCCCCTTGCAAAACTGTTTACACCTTTAGCTACATTTATATTACGGACATTTTTATCAGTAAGGCCACTATCGGTCAAATATTTTTCTATAGCCTCAGCGGAAGCAAAGGGCGGTTTTACCTCACCACTATGAATATATTCACTCACAGCATCGTGTTCAACACGAATATCATCAAGACTTGCTTCCAGACGTGCTTCTGCTGCTCTCAAAGGTTCAAGCTTCCTCTGTCTTTCTGGTTCGTCTATAGTGTCATCCTGCTGTATCTGCTGTATTTGCTCGCGTATAGTTCTAAGCTTGCTGTTTTGATCTCTTTCCTGTTCCACTCTTTTAGCCTTAAGCTTATTAATACCTTCTTGTAAATCCGATAGATTCACAGTTTCATTCTGTACAACGCCTGCAATTTTAGCATCTAAATCTGCTTCCGATAAAGTATTGCCGGCCGTATCTTTAATCCGTTTATCTTTTACCAATTGCCTCACTGATTGTAGTGTTGTATTGTAGGCATCTGGGCTGTGTTTGATCGATTCCAAATCCTTCTCAAAATCTGTAGGGGCTTCGCCTTGAGCAGAAAACATTATGTAATTTTCATTATTTAAAGCTTTGCTGATTACTTCAGTCAACTGTGTCGCCGTATCAGCGTTCTGTCCCGATGTTGAAATTTGCTGTAGAAAGGAGCGTTGTTTTTCAGTAAGATTTATTTTTTTTATCAGCTCCTCTTTGTTGGCGTCCGGAGTTTGAGGATTCACTAGATGCAAAAGCTCCAATAAGGGCTCTGCGGCTTTTTCTTTGGCCTGTTGAGCTTCTGCAGGCGGAGTACTGGTCTGAGCAGCTTTTTCTTTAGCTACCTGCGCATGTTGTACCGCTTCTTTAATTGCTTGCAGAAGTCTCTGCATTAATGAAGTTTTTTTTTCATCAGTATCAGCCTCGCGGATCTTTTTTTCAATCTGTGCGCGGACTTTTGCTTCAAACGGTACTGGATTGCCATTCTCTGCTTCAGCCATATTATATTATACCATTTTTAACTCAAAAATTCATTTTCTCCAGGTTGTAAGTGCCTGTCCAATTACAAAAATTGAAAGCGAAGAAGTACGAAAATAATCTGAGATATCACAACTCAGACACGTCACTTTCGCTCCCCCACCAAAAAAAATTACCATATCAAATATTACAATAGCAGGAAGTAATAGTAAGCCACTAGCTATGTAGACATGTTTCATGCATTCATGATATCAAATTCTCTATATGTTTACTCGAGAGAAATATCATCGCTGGTTGGCTCAGTATCATCATGGACCGGTTGATCTTCGCCTTCTCGTTTTTTATCAACGACAAGTCTTCTATCTCGTCCTTCGCCCATGGAGTAACTCGTAAGTTCAGGGTATGTTTTGGCTATATGCTCATGCATTACTCGACGTTCATAGGATGAAAACCCACGTAAATAAGTGGCGGATTGTCGCTCTTGTACTTTTTGGATCGCGGTATCTGCAATATAGTGAAGTCTTTCCACTTGTTTTTCTCGATAATCGTTTACATTGATGAGCAGATTGGCTTTTTCACCAGTCTGTTTAAATATTACGACTTCAAGAATTTTCTGCAAGGCTCGAAGTGTATCACCATGTCGTCCGATCACTGTTGGAGCTTCTTCGCCGACCTGTATCGAAACATGATACATATCTTCTTCGGCAGTTACTTCAATTTCGGCTTTTTCGACCATTTTATTAACTAGTTCCTGAGTTTGCTGTTTAATGATTTCTATTTTATCCATATACGTATAATCTAATTTTTAATGCTGGATTTCTGTTCAGTTCGATAATGCTGGATTATACTAAAGAGCGAAAAGATATTCCAATAAAGTGACAGTCCCAAAGGTAATGAATACGAAAAATATCCTATCATAACAGGAAATACATATTTCATTTGCGTACTCATTGCTTTCTGAAATTCATCCGCGGTACTAGGTTCAGCTTTTTCTTCTTTATCTTCTTTCTTTTCTATTTCCTTTTCATCTTTCTTCTCTACCACAGGGGCATGGTCTACCATAGTAACTTTATTTTGAAAAAATTGCAAGCCTGCCGTGATTACGGGTACGAGTAAATAATACCAACCTCCTGATTGAGCTGGTGAAAGAGCTAAATTAAGTCCAAAAAAATGTGGATCTATTGTTTGAATTTTTAAAAATGGCCAATACAATTTTTCATTAATCAGTTTCACTGCTTGACCATCTCCACCGTTAGATAAGAATAACTGCAACGTTTGATACAATCCCATAAACATAGGGATTTGGACTATAGCAAAAAGACATCCAGTAGCTGGATTTATACCCGCTTCTTGATAGAGGCGCATTTGTTCCTGCTGCAGCTTTTTGGCATCGCCTTTATGTTTTTTCTGTACTTTATCAAGATGTGGCTTGAGTTCTTTCATTTTTTTAGCAGTATCCATCTGCTGTTTAAAAAATGGATGCATAAGTACTCGAACAAGCAAAGTGATTGAGATGATGGCAAAACCAAAAGCACCAGGAAGACCAACCTGCAGGAATAATTTATAAAATCCTACCAGTACATTTAAGATCGGATCGATAATAATCGTATTAAAAATATTTCCCACAGATTGTATGAATGTTAATAATTAGGAGTTTATACCAGCCCTTGCTGAATATAAAGTATTAGACAGTAAGTGATTCTCTGCCCTTAGCTCTTCTTCTTTTTAAGACATCCCGACCTTTTTTGGTTGCCATTCTTTCGAGGAAACCATGAGTGTCACGTCTTTTTTTCTTTTTTGGTTGATTTGTCCTTTTCATAATTTAAGAAATAATATAATAAATAATTCTAATGAACTTATTGTTTGCCTTCAAGTATAGATCTTTCTTGACCGTAAAACTGCTTCCACACTGCTTCAGTTACAAATGGCATATACGGATGAAGTAATCGGATGCTTTGAGAATATACTTCTTCTAACTTTTGACAAACCTCAATATTACCATTTCGAAGGTCTTCTTTCAACACTTCTACATAATGATCGGCCAATCTATGCCATACAAATTCGTACATGAGATCAAATGCTTTAGCAAAAAGAAACTTTTTAAAATAGTTATGATACTTTTTTTCTACTGAAATCCACTCTTTTTGCAACTCTTTTAATTTGTTTTCAGTATCTTGAGCCATGACGACAACCTTTTTATTTTGAGTAAGTTCAGCTGTAGTTGATTTATTCATATAGATAAATCTTCCTATATTCCATATTTTATTTGCAAAGTTACGCATTCCAAGAATTTTTTGCTCCGAAAGTACCACGTCACCGCCTTCTTTTGTACCAAAAATCAAGGCTGCTCTCAAAGCATCTGCACCATATTTTTCAATCATTTCCAGCGGATTGATGACATTTCCTTTGCTTTTGCTCATTTTCTGCCCAAGCTTATCACGTACCATACCATGGAGAAAAACATGTTTAAATGGCACTGTATCGGTTTCAAAATATCCCACCATTATCATGCGTGCGACCCAAGCACGCAAGATATCATAGCCTGTTTCCATAACCGCAGTCGGATAAAAATAGTTAAAGAAGTCGTCACCGGCTGCCTTGAGCGTCGCAAATGGCCACTGAGCGGAAGAAAACCATGTATCAAAAGTATCCTCATCCTGCACAAAAGCACATTCTCCACATATTTGGCACCTTGCAGGTTTTTCTGTACTTACAAACCAGGCAGAATCTTTTTCTAATTGGTGATCTGTAACTCGTAATTTATTTACGCACCGATATGCAGGGATCCTTATACCCCATACTATTTGACGAGAAATATTCCAATCAATAAAATTTTCGAGTATTCTTACAAGTTGCTTCTTAAACTGCTTGGGATGAATTTGGATTTCATCATTTTCCACAAGCTTGATTGCTCTATCGGCAAGTGGACGAATATTGATAAACCACTGTTCCTTGGGTAGAGGTTCGAGTACATTGCTACATCTATAACATACTTTTTGCACCATGTGATGTGGGGTTATTTTATCTATAAAGCCACCTTCTTCCAGTTTTTGAAGGATATCTACTCGGGCATTTTTTACACGCAGACCATCAATGATACCTGTATTTTGCATTTTGCCATCAAACCCAATAACTGAAGGGAACGATAGATTATGTTTTTTTGCTATTTCAAAATCGTTAAAATCATGATTGGGAGTTACCTTTACCGCACCTGTTCCAAACTTCATATCTACATATTCATCGGCAATAATAGGTATCTCACGATTGATTAGAGGTAGTAAAACAGTTTTGCCAATAAGATCTTTATAACGTTTATCTTTAGGATTTACCATGACAGCCACATCTCCCAAATATGTTTCTGGTCTAGTCGTAGCTATGATAATATTTCCTCCCTGTTTTACTGGAAATTTGATGTGATACAAACTTCCTTCTACTTCTTTATCATTTACTTCAAGATCGGAAAAGGATGTGCCGCATGAAGTGCAATAATTTACAAGCCTATTTGCTCTATAGACCAGTTTTTTTTCATGTAAATCTTTAAATGTCTTATATACTGTTTTGACAATATCTTCATCCATCGTAAATTTCTTTTTAGACCAATCTAAAGCAAATCCGAGACGACGCAACTGATTCTCCATTGTGTCACGATTCTTCATAACAAATGTCCAGATATTGCGGTATAGCGTTTCACGATCAAAATCAAAGCGACTTTTACCCTCTTTTTTTAGATGCTTTTCATAGACAAACTGCGTTTCTATACCGGCATGGTCTGCCCCTGCAAGCCAAAACACTTCGTGTCCTTGCAGCTTATGATAGCGTATCATAACATCTTCATACACGTACATTGCATGCCCCAGATGAAGATCGGCGTTGGCATTTGGTGGAGGGAGAATGATACAGAAAGGTTTTTTTTTGCTATTTACTGACGATTCAAAAAACTTTTGCTTTTCCCAAAAGCCATATAATAGTTCTTCGTGTTGCGCCGGAATGAATTTGCTTTCCATATATTTATATACTTTATTATACGATTGGACTCATTTATATCAAAATTAGCTTGAAATTGCAATATAAGCATAGTATCTTTGAAAAGATATGGAATGGTTTATAACAAGCGTAACTTGGTACGGATATCTTTTTATTATCGGTCTCATTTTCTTTCCTTTAGCGGCAAAGTTGTTTTCCTCTTTTGTAGATTATGGCTATCCATTTGCCAAAACAATCGGCATTATTGTCGGAAGTTATACACTGTTTTTACTTGGAATCCTACATATTATACCCTTCACCCAAGAAAGCATTCTTTTTGTATTAGTACTTACTTGCATCCTTTTTTATAAAGTACTCAAATCTCAAATACTGGCTATAAAAAAAATGACTGCCCGTCAATTATTGCTAATAATTGGTGAAGAACTACTATTTTTCCTTTCCTTTATTTGGCTCGTTGTGGTACGAGGACAGGAACCCTCTATTCATGGCTTAGAAAAATTTATGGATTATGGATTTATGCAATCCATACTCCGAAGCACCTATTTTCCTCCTCTTGATATGTGGTTATCAGCAGATCCAACTATGTTGAAAGGATATCCGATAAATTATTATTACTTTGGTCACTTATCCGGCGCATTTCTCATTAAATTTAGTGGTGTGTTCCCTTCGATTGGATATAACTTTATTTTGGCAACCATATTTGCACAAGGCATGACACTGGCTTTTTCTTTTAGCGCGAATGTTGTCTATCTGTATCAGCGATATATTCTAAAACATATAAGGCCACTGACCATAATTTTATTTGGGGCTCTGGGATCGTTCTTAGTAAATTTTGCTGGCAATCTACATACAATATATCTATTTACGCAAGGATATCCAAATGAGAATCCTGAACCATTTTGGAAGATATTTCAGTCCATGAAAATGATTCAAAGCACAATGGATTTATCAAATACTGGTCTTATAAATGCCATCGTAATAAATTCTAAATACTGGTATCCCAACGCAACTCGATTTATCCCATTTACGATACATGAATTCCCTTCGTACTCATATGTGGTAGCAGATCTTCACGGTCATGTCTTTGATATTCCATTTGTACTTTTCACATTGGCACTGATTCTCGTTTTTTTTATAAACAGAACATTGCTATGGCCGCAATCTCACTCAGGTATAAAAGAATTTTTTATGAGACTCTTTCGTAAAAAAACTCCTTATTTAGAGAAACAGTTAAATAGAATTCGTATAACTGTATTTGAAGGTTATATGGCAATGATTTTTGGGTTTTTGATAGCAATACATTACATGACCAATGCATTTGATGGGCCAATTTATATGTTATTACTTATGGGTATTTTTCTTTATATCTATCGTATTTCTGTCTCACTCTTTGCAATGATTGGCATTATGGGTTTTTCATATGTACTTTTTTCACTTCCATTTTCATATTTTTTCAAACCTTTTGTATCAGGCATTGGTGTAAACTGCCCACCAACTTTTATAACATCCTCATTAAAGCCGCAAGCTGACGGGTTGATGAAACTTGGACCTTTTATTTTTGAAAAAACAAACTGTCAAGTATCTGCACCTTGGATGCTCTTTATACTTTGGGGCTTCTTTATGATCTCTGCTCTTTTACTTGCAGTATCTATATATTCACCTAAAAAAAAGCGTTTAGAGTACACCCAATTTGATGTGCTTGCATTTATTTTATTTGGTTTTGGATTTTTCCTTATTATTATTCCTGAATTTTTTTATATCAAAGATATCTATCCTGCACATTTTCGAGCAAACACCATGTTTAAACTAGGATATCAAGCATTTATTATGATGAGTCTTGCGTCTACCTATGTCTTCTTTAGATTACGCACACGACAGGGCCTCAAATACTGGATTTTACAAGCCTTATATATGATACCAGCACTCCTCGTAACCCTTTATCCACTCATGGCCTTTCCTTCGTATTATCCAGGTACCTGGAATCTGGAAACATATAAAAAAACTCCCACCATAGATGGTTCCTTGTGGATGCTCAATCAATATCCTCATGATAAAGAATTGATTGACTTTATTAACTCAAATATACCTGGGCAACCTGTCATACTTGAGGCTCAGGGAGACTCTTATACTGATCATAACCGTATCTCAGCTTATACTGGTGTCCCGACTATTGCAGGCTGGTGGGTACATGAATGGTTATGGAGAGGAAAACCTGAAGTAGTAGGCAACAGAATCCCAGATATCACAGCTATATACGAATCTGCCGATATAGAAAATACAAAACAACTACTTAGAAAATATCATGTTTCCTACGTCGTTATCTCAAAATTAGAAAAAGATAAGTATCCGAATATTAATGAAACGAAGTTTAGCAAAATTGGGACTAAGATATTCCAGTCTAGTGATGGACTTGGGGCTCTGTATAAGGTATTGTAAAGCAGGGTATTGACAACCTTTTAGATGTGTGATAACTTTATATTGTTCGTTTTTCTAGAAAAAAACGAGCAAAAAAAGAGCATTACTACACGTCGTCCCCTTTATACGAGCGGTAGTGATGCTCTTCTTTTTTTCATACATTTTATAACCACTTTTGTCTTCCTTTTCCTTTACAGAGTAAAAAGCGTTATTGCTAAAGATATTTGTTTATCGGCTAGATTCTTAAACTGCCTATTCATAAAGAGTTGCGTGCTTCTTTCGCTTGCTTTTCTAATAACCCCTTTTCTATGACTACCACTTTTTGAAAAATGCTTAAAGTCCATACTTTTATATTAAAAAATCACTCCCATGACGTCAAGCCCTATAATATATTTTATATTCATTTCACCTAGTCCTATAATAAATAAGTGCGTATTTAGATCTATGTAGACTGTCAATTTAGACTATCCACATTGTGTGGATATGTATTCTTACTACATACTATAAACTGTAATTATACAAATTCAGTTTTTTATAGTGGCTCCCTCGGGTATAATTGAGTACATGAAGGTATCAGTAGTTATACCTGCCTTTAACGAAGAAGAATACATAGGTACCTGTTTGGAAAGTTTTATGAATCAGCAGGTCAAGGCGGATGAAATAATTGTGGTAAATAATAATTCCACCGACAGTACAGAGGATATTGTCAAAAAATTTCCTGTTACATTACTGCATCTACAGGAGCCTAATGTTATTGGCGCCCGTAATGTAGGTTTTGATAGCGCTAAATATGCAATAATCGCTCGTACCGACGCCGATAGTCATGTGCCTACTGACTGGATACTAAAAATAAAAAAGGACTTTAAAGTTCATGATATTGACGCACTCACCGGTCCTATTTCTTACTATGATACGCCTATGCGATCCCCTCGATTTTCGCAAATTTTTTATTCGGCAGCACAACAACTCTTCCATTATCCGATCCTCATAGGTCCGAATATGGCTATATCAAAAAAAATCTGGAAAAAAATCCGAACAGATGTATGTCTTGACCCTCACGAAGTCCATGAGGATATAGATTTAGGTATACATATTGCCAATGCAGGAGGGAAAATATTTACAGATCAGGCGTTGGTGGTACAATCTTCAGGAAGACGCATTGTTACAAGGCCCCAATCATTTTTCATTGAATATACCCAACGCCTTCTAAAAATGAAACAAACTCATCAAATATAACTACTTTGTTCTGTCTTGAAACATACTCTCAATTTCTTTAAGAGTAGTAATATCTTCGGGAGTTTTGTCATTACGGAAACGCTGTAATCGTGGGAAGCGCAGTGCATATCCAGGTGTGTCTACTTCTGTTGAGGAACCAGATTTAGATGGCTTCATAATACGTCCCGCTGTATGTATAGGAGAACGCGTTATTTCATCTGCTTTTATTTCTACGACAATCTCAGGAGAGATCCATACATCGCAATGCATCCCTTTATCCACGTTATATCTCACCGGTAACTCTTTTACTGTTAGAATATCACTTTTTTCTTTAAGTTCTATCCATTCATCATCCTTAAGACCAGTTCCAATCTTGGCAAGAGTGACATATACATCTTCTTTTTCATCATATACTCCCACAAGAAACGCTCCTATGCCAAAAGCTGCTCTTTTACCTTTACCATAATCAAATCCGAGTACTAAACAATCAATAGTATCTTCTATTTTTGAAGAATAACTACGTTTAAATTTTATCCAGTTCCAGCCCCGTGCACCTGGCTCATAATGTCCATCAAGTTTCTTTGCGACAATACCTTCTAAACCCTTTGTAATTGCATCATCAAACATAAGTTCAATAGCATGCCCTTCTGAGACACGCTCACTTTTAGCTAAAAGGATTGTATGAGTTGAAGCTTCACTTTCCTCTTTCATGATAGACAATAATTTTTCTCTCCGTTCAGTATAAGCGGTTGAGATAAAAGATATTCCGTCACAATAGAGAAGATCGAATGAAAAAAGTTTTAAAGGTATTTCTAGAGCTTTTTCATCTATACCATGCTTGCGCTTGCGTTGAACAGTTTCCTGGAATGGAAGGAAAGAATTGGTAGATGGGACATATCCGATTGCTTCGCCTTCAAAGATAGCTTCGTGAGCAGATATTTCACTTTTTACACCTTCCACGATATCTGGATACATATAAGTTGCATCTTCTAGTCCCCGAGTAAAAAGCCTCACTTCTGCCCCCTTTTTATGTATTTGCAAACGAAACCCATCAAATTTAGGTTCAATAATACACTCTCCTATTTTGTCAATAATTTCGCTTCCAGATGACAGTCTCTCTGCGCGCATCATAATAATAGGCGTAAATATTTGTGGTTCAACTTCTTTTATTGACTCAATACCTTTTTCTTTTAGAATCTGTCCAATATAACCAAGATCAGGATGTACATGATAGGCTCCCTGTAGTACCGGGCGCAACGATTTATTTTCAACCATCATCCATGACAATGAATCAAGAATTGTCATATCAGAAAAACCCAGTCTCATTTGACCCACTGGGATACGCACAATATATCGTGAAGATAAAGGATCGAGCTGTCTCACAAGTGCGCCCAGTTGTCTTACTTTTTCATCTTGAGACCCTGGGCCATTGGAAGTGGCCATAGTCTTGAGACCATCAAACACTTCTTTAATACTCATTTCTCTTTCCTCAAAAGATGGCTGTTCTTTTTTTAATTTTTCGGTAAGTTTTCCTAAATCCCCTATCTGTTGATATTCTTTAAGACAATGAGCCGCGTCAACTTGCATAGCAGAAGAAACCGCCCGAATGACCATCTTTTCAGCCATTCCAAAATTCAACGGAGCATAAGGAGGGGTTACCTGACCTTGTAATAAATACGCTGCATATTTAAATTCCGCAGGAGTTAATTCTTTAAATAAGGAGGCGAGAATACGAGTCATTTCAAGGCGGGAAGGAGTTTCTTCAATTTGTTTAAAATATTCTGAAAGATTTTTAAATTGCATAATAAGGATAGTAAGAATTAATGTCTATTATATATAACAACATATATGTATTAACCAGTTAATACATATCGAGCAGCCTTTGTTTTACCTATTTTTTTGATTAAGCCCTTTTCTATAAGATCCTTCAAATCTCGCAGCACAGAGTCTTCGGAAACATCAGGAAAAATAGAAGCAAAAGCTTGATTTTGTAAATATCCAATTTCCTGTATATACTCAACTACCTTCACCTGACGATCAGTCAAAAAAATTTGACGACCACCAAATTTTTCTTTCCACTTTGCATCCTTTGATAAACGTAATATTTTATCTTTTATAAGCTCAAATTCCACAGTAGCACCATATGTAAAGTATTCAAGCCACGCTGACATATCCCCAGATGTGGCTTTTTGAAGACTTTCATAGTACATGATTGCATCCCGATCATAGTATTCTTCAAGCGAAAAAAAACGCCGAATATCATATCCTCCTTGCAAGAGTACGAGAGTAGCTAAAATTCGGGATACACGCCCATTGCCATCTATAAAAGGATGGATACGCACCAGTTCATGATGAGCAATGCCAGCTTTCAATATAGGATGCAACTCATCTCTGTTCATCCGATTCAGCCACATACAAAAATCCTTCATCAGATAAGGCACTTCTATTGGTATAGGTGGCCGAAAAGTAACTTCACCATTTTGAGAGTTACGTATAACTACTTGTTTAGTACGATATGCTCCCGCCTCCGCAGGAGAAAGAATTTTATCGACGATGATTTTATGAAGATCAAAAATAGTTTCTTCAGTGATCGTATCAGATTTCTTTCTGACTTCTTCGTCTATATAATCAATAACGCGACGATAATTGATGACTTCCTGAATGTCGCGCGCACGCGCCATAATCTCCTTGCCTCGCAACACTTCCTTTGCTTCTTCTTTATGAAGCATATTTCCTTCAATATGAGTTCCATGGTATACCGATCGCACAATTGCATCTTCACGAAATTCTTTTTCCCATAAGGGAAGTATCGGTGAATGCCGTATAACTTCCTCCACTGCTTCAATCTTTGAAATATTATTTAGTATCTTATTGGTGATCTGAAACTGAGGACTAAACATATTTTTACATTATAGTAGATTTGAAAGAATTATGCGGTAATACTATCAAGACCCATATCTTCTTTTCCGATTATAAAATTCTTCTATACTATCACGTAGATCCTGAGGAGTAATATCAGGGAATAATTTATCTAGAAATATATATTCAGCATATTCAGATTGCCAAAGTAAAAAACCAGATGTTCGCTTCTCTCCACCGGTACGAATAATTAAATCAGCATCTGGTATACCTGTCGTATCAAGTAAATCTGTAAAAGACTCTTTTGATACGTCCTGTAGATGTAATTTAATGGCTTGCCTGATGGCCCGCACAATCTCATCTCTTCCGCCATAATTTATCGCAAATACAAATACCATGCCTGTATTTTCCTTTGTTTTTTCTATAGCATGTTGTATAGAAACTTGCGTATTTGCTGGTAATTTCAAAATATCACCAATGGCACAAATCTTAATGTTTTTTTTATGCATATCATCTAGGCGTACCTGAAGAAAATGACGTAGTAAATACAGCAGATTATTGACTTCAAAGGATGTTCTTTTTATAAAATTTTCTGGTGACATTGCCCAAAAAGTACAATATGGAATCTTTAAAGCTAATAATTCGTCATAAAGTGCAGGTAAAGTATTTTCTACCGCATATTTATGTCCTTCGACAGCCATTTTACCTTGCTGTTTTGCCCAACGACGATTACCATCGGGGATAATAGCGATATGTCTTAATTGCATATTTTTTATTTATAAAACGATAATATTGACTTCCAGCTAGAAATTACCTAAACTCTACAATATGACACCCTCGGGGCCCACCCCATTTATCAATCCAACATCTATACAGAGCATGTTCCCCGCAGCTCGATTTACCGATTTAGGCACATTATTAAATATTGTAACACCGACGCTTACTTTTCTGGCTGTACTTATTCTAGGCGGCATGCTCGGTAAAGCGGCGTTTACTATACTTACTGCTGGTGACGACCCCGAAAAAATTAGTCAAGCCAAACAAACAATTACATACTCAGTCATTGGAATAATAATTATTGTCTCTGCATATTTTATAGTCAAACTAATTGGTACGATATTCCAAGTTGATATACCATTATAATATAACCTTATGATAACATTCGCCGTTCTTGCTGCAACAGTAGATGATGTATTTGGACGTGTTTCTCCACCACCTGGATCAGGATGGGGAGCCAATCCAATTTCTGGAATTGGTACCTTAGTTATTTTTATAATCCAAATGTTTCTAATCCTGGGAGGTCTCGCTGCTCTTTTTTATATGCTATGGGGAGCATTTGATTGGATAAATTCAGGAGGTGATCCTGACAGCATATCAAAAGCGCGACTAAAAATAACGCATGCTGCATTAGGCATAGTACTTATGGTCGCAGCCTTGGGAATTTTTGTATTACTATCTACCGACATTTTACAAATTATAAAGCGCGGTCCTAATGGTGAATGGCTCTTTAATATTCCCACTATTAATAAATGTATAGAAGCAGGTAAAGGATGTGACCATCTTGGTGCGAGTAAATGCTGTGCAGGTCTATCTTGTGCGGTAGCTGATCCTGTATTGGGTACTTATACATGTCAGTAATAAAACTATACATGAACAATATTTTCCAAACCTTTTAAATCCTGATGAAATGGCAAATAAGGAATATTCTGTTTTTTTAACTTCTCCATGACAGATTCGTTTTGTATCACAAAAAGGACGAATCCTGATCCGCTAGAGACTCCACCTGCTCCTGTCACTTTTCCACAACCAAATGGGCTCAATTCTTCTAGTAATTGTATCGTAGCTTCAGAGACAATTCCTAAATCTGTAAGTAATTTCTGATTTGCGGCTATGCTTTCGGTGAACATCTTAAAATCCTCTTTTACTACGCTGATTACCATACGTTTAGTAATTTTCTCTATTGCAGATAATATCCGTTCTATTAGCTCTGAATCTGCATTATATCTCTTTCCAACAATCGAGACCATCTCCTTTGTGCTTTCGACAGGTTTGCCTGTATCTATGAGCAGTAAGCGTTCTTCGAAGGATTTTGGAATTTTAAAATTTAGAGCAGAGACAGTTTTTAAGAATTCAAACTCCTTTCGATAAAAAATCAGTCCACCATAACACGAAGCACTGACGTCTACACCCGAAGGCATCCCGTGGAAATGTTTTTCAGCTTGATAAGCTAAGGAATTTACTATTTGTTTATCCCACTGACGATCTGTATAAAAATGCATGAGTGCCCCCGATAGTGCAACACAAAAAGCAGCAGAAGACCCCATACCTCTTCCCTCAGGTATGTGAGAAGCGATAGTACACTTAAAATCTCGAATGTTAGCAGATATGTTTTCTTTTTTAAGATAAGCTAGCACTACAGAATTTGTATACTCTATTCCCTTTTCTATTTGTTCTGAATATACTGCTTTGGTTCCATCTTCTACTGTCGCGTGTAAATGGAAATCTACGGCGCAGACAAAGGCAGGTTTTGTATATACCACAGAGTGTTCTCCCGATAAGATGATCTTTGCTGGAGCGGCATAGGTAATTTTCATGGTGCAGGTATGAACTTTATGCCGTATTCTATAAGTTCTTCTTTACCTACTGATCCATTTTTGCGCAGGACACTTTTTACAGGAAGCCCAATGTATTTATCTTTCTCTTCAAAATCAACCAGTTGCCCATAGACAAAATCTCCTGTGTCTAATTTGACAAGCACGACGGTATACGGTGTTTGCTGATGAAATTTTCCGGGCGCCACAAAAATTGTAGTCCAAGATGCCACTATACCTAGTTTACCAAGTAACAATTTGTCTTTTTTCTGTCTCCTCCAGATTTTTACTGCGCTTTGCATAGCTAAATACCAAATATACTAACTACTGCGACCCCACCACTTCCTCCGACATTATGAGATAAACCAAATGTACATTTCTTTATCTGTCGAGGACCAGCTTGCTGGGTTAATTGCAAATAGACCTCTCCAATTTGTTTTATCCCAGTACCACCTACAGGATGACCCGCTGCTTTCAAGCCTCCTGACGTATTGACTATGAGATTATTGCCAGATTCACGGTATGTTACCATCTCTTGTGCTAATGCGCCGCCTTCACCTTTTTTCCAAAATCCCAGATCCTCAAGGGCAAGTATCTCCGCAATAGAAAAACAATCATGAACTTCCATAATATGGATATCATGATGGGATATACCTGCTTCTTTAAAAGACTTGCTACCGGCAATTTTAGTAGCTGACAGTTCGTCAATATTTTTTCGTTTTGCAATGGAAATACAATCTGTTGCCACTACAGAAGATAGCACTGCCACCGATTTGGATTGTCTAATCCTTTTCGCATCATTTGATAAAATAACTGCAGCCGCGCCATCAGAAATCGGTGAACTATCAAGAACTTTCAAAGGAAAAGCTACGTATGGACTTTCAAGGACGTTATCAATAGTCACTGAACGGCGAAAATGAGCCTTATCATTGAGGAGCGCATGGGCATGATTTTTGACCGTAATACTTGCAAGATGATGCTCTGTATAGCCATATCGTGACAAATATATCTGCGCAAGTAGTGCATATACTCCTGGAAATGTCAGACCTGCTATTTGTTCCTCTTCCGAAGCCGCCGCAGAAAGAGCTTCTGTCACTTGCTCTGCCGAAATATCGGTCATTTTTTCCGCACCCAGAACCATAACATTAGCATTGGGATGAGCTTTCAGATACATATCGGCCATCTGAAAAGCCATACCACCCGAGGCACAGGCCGCCTCTACTCTGTATATAGGTATCGTAACATCGAGCAATTCCGCAATATGAGATTCTAATAGTAGTTTACCGTCAATGATACCTCCAAGCATATTACCTAGGAATATCGCATCAATTTGTTCTTTCTCAATACTAGTTTCTGACAATACACCCAAAGCTGCGTCCTTTATTAGATCATCAAGAGACATATCCCAGAGCTCTCCAAATTTTGTTGAATAATATCCAATTATTGAATTCATAGGTTAAATCATCTCCATATATTTCATATAATCACCATATGTAATATTTTTTTTCTGCTTTATTGCTTCTTTAAAAGAATGTCGTTTGTTTATGATTTCGTTCGTAATTTTAAAAACCATGGCATCAGATCCAGCACCGGAACCATAAGATGCAAAAAATATTCTGTCATCTGGTTGCGCTTCATCCAGGACAGCTACAAGTCCCATCAATGCCGAGGCAGAATAGGAATTCCCTAGTTGTGGAACCACGTATGAAGGTAGTAATTGTTCTTTACTAAAGCCTAACATTTGTCCTATTTTGAATGGGAAGCTTCCATTGGGCATATGAAATACTGCATATTTAAAATCATCAGGTTTCATTTTGGTTTTTGCTAAAAGTCGAGTAGAAGCATTGTATATATGAGTAAAATAAGAAGGCGTGCCAGTAAAACGACCAGCATGCGACGGGAAATCGGATTTTGCTCGTCTCCAAAAATCTGGAGTCTCCGATGTGTAGCTATGCCATGCTTCTATTTCCATCAGTACATCTTTCTTTCCCAATACCCATGCATTCGCTCCTGAACCAGCTGAATATTCCAGAGCGTCCTGAGGCCGAGCATTTGCTTTATCTGAAGCGCATATTAGAGCATATTCTATGTCTCCCGATTTTACCATGCCAGAGGCGGATATGAATGCTCCAGTTGCTGCTTTACAAGCAAACTGAGTATCATATGAAACATAATCATGTGAGAGATTAAGCCATTCTGCAAGAGCAGTAGAAGTGGGTTTTACGGCATAAGGGAATGTCTCGGAGCCAAGAAAGACAGCGCCAACCGACAGAGGAAAATCAAAATATTTCAGGGCAAGTATAGAAGCTTCGTAGGCCATAGTAAGTATATCTTCATCAGTTGAGGCAACGGCTTTTTCCGCAATGCGAAGCGTTTTTCCCACTTTATCGCCACACTTTCCCCATTGTGTTGCAATATCATCTATTGTTATTCTGTATTTCGGAATGTAATATCCGTATGAGACAACCCCAACCATACTTATAGTTTATTTATAATGTCATCTTCCTAACGATTTATGCACATTTGCTAAGGATTGTGCTGATATTGAAGCTATCAGCGATAGTTCTCCAGCGAGAACACCACCTACTAGAACTTCCGCCAATTCTATAGCAGTTTTAGCTTTTGTCAAGCTCTGAGCTTCACGCTGAGTTTTAAGTTTAGTACCACCACCTACCATCCCAATCATCAAAGCTGGCATCATAATTGAAAAATATAAATCACCGTCTGGAAGAAGTCGAGCACTCGTTACGCCATGACTACCTTCAACTACATGGGCCAAATCTTGTCCAGTAGCAGCATAAAAAGCCGCTACGATATTTGCAAAGTGAGCATTAAATCCCAGTGATCCAGCCATCATTGAGCCGCCCCAACACTTTACACGTACAATTTCCTCGATTTTTTCAGGAGTCGTTTTTAATATGCTCTCGACATTATCACGACTCATCAAAATCTCAGCCCAACCACGTTTACCTCTACCTGAGATCATATTTAGCCAGGCTGGCTTTTTATCTATATCATAGTTACCTGCTACTGCTATACAACAGACATTACATTCTTTTTCAATAATTTTTACTATTTTATCAGTCGCAATAGTCGCCATGTTCATTCCCATTGCTTCCTCTGTATCAAAATCAAAACGTACATATACTTCAGTACCGTTCATTTGCATATGTACTTTAAGGAGATCTAAATGAGAAGATGTTGTTTTAGCTTCTTGTTTAAGAAGTGTAAAATGGGTTTCTATCCACTGCATGAGTTTTTTACCCTCCTGTATGCCTTGTGTTCGGAAAACTGGTCCTCTGGTAGCGCCAACATTTTGTATCTGTACTTGCACACCTCCACTTGCAAGTATGGCTTTACATCCGCGATTTACCGAGGCTACGAGCGCTCCCTCCGTAGTAGCAAGAGGAAGATAAACTGTATCTTGAAGATGTTCTCCTTGTATACGTAATGGCCCTGCCACCCCCAAAGGAAGCGAAATGCTACCGATAAGATTTTCACAGTGTACTATAGAAGGATCGTCAGTATAGATCTCTCCAATGGTAGATAAAGATACGCCAGTTTCTTTTTCCAGTATACTTCGACGCTCACTATGATTTTTACATAATCGTAAGTCCATACTATATATGTCGTGATTTAGAGACAAATCATTTAAATAATAGGCATCCTAAAAAATTTCATAGCATACATCCAAAAAAAATAAGGCCCTAAGACCGCCAAATACAATATTAAGCTATATATAATCTTATAAAATGGCATTTTAGAAGCAAACCGTACAGCTAAATATTCTAGAATAATTTTCCATACCAACATAGCGATAGAAAAACTTACATATAAAATGCTGAATGCTTTTCCTAAAACAGAGAGTGTTCGAGGCGGCGGAAGAATAAAATACAGTGAGGAATTAACCCCAAGCCAGATCAATGTAGGAATCATCGCATAGGCCAGAGTAAACAAAAAAGGTTTTATACTAATGTCTCTATTCTGACAAAAGATAGAGGTAATGAAATGAAAAAATAATACAGATGCCCCATAATGAAAAATGGTTAATATAAACAATATACCTGGTTCATAGCTATACTGTCTGAGTATATTGGCAAAGTGAAAATATACGTATATAAAAAAAAATATGATAAATACACTAGAATATTCTTCTTCCATACTAATTCTCCTCATTGTTTTATAAGGATACATAATAAGTAAAAAAATTCTCTGTATGACTATACAGGCAGATGCCATAATTGAAGCCAATAAGGTGTTAAAACGCATATTGTAGAAGGCTAACAAGCTTAATGACAAAATGACCAAGAATTATATAAAGCAGGATTGAAAACAAAAAAGAGGTCGGAATTACATAAATAAATGGCATCTTCTTTAAGGGTCCAGTAACATACTTATAAATGACAGTAAGATATTTATTTCCCAGATCATTTGGCTTTAATGAAAAAATTTCCTTAAACTCTTTTTCTAGTTTTTCTGATACGACTGTTCGGGACATTAGGGCATTTTGGAATAGGTTTTAATAAATGCTTTACGCGCTCTATACAATAGACTTTCTGTCGACTTAAACGTTTTGAGCAATGTTTCCGCTATAAATTGGACGGATTGATTCTCTACATATTTTAGTCGCAATATAACCTGATATTCATGCGGCAGTTCGGCAAAGGTCTGTTCTAACTTCGTTTGCAACTCTTTTTTTTCAATTTCCTCATCAAAATCTACCTGAGTTATACTTTCTACAAAATAAGATGGCAACGCGGAAAGTAAAATTTTTTTAATTTTTTTCTTCCGAATATAATCGATGATTTTATTCCTTGCAATTGTATAAATAAAAGTCTTTATGGAGCATTGAAAACGAAAATCACGCAAACTGTCGAAGGCATTAATAAAAACATCCTGTAGTATCTCATCAGTTAAAGATTCGTCTCGAATTCGCTTATATATAAAATTAAATAGTGGCTTCTGATAGGTTGTATACAGCTCATATAAAGCTTGTTCATCACCCTCAATAAGCTTTTGTACAAGTTGCTGATCTTTCATAAGAAGTTATTATACAGGACAAGAGAATTGAAGAGCTTCTTCTATTGGCAAATTTTTTAATTAAGCGTAATCGTAAATATCTTACTACCCGCAAGTATATATAATAGTTTTTCTCTTACAAATATATTTGTAGCTTTTTGCAGTATGCTTGTTTGTATTTGTCGGTTATAACTGCCGTCTTTTTCCAATATATAAATGACGGATTTCCCCCGATCCCATGTATAAACTTGCTCAATATCTGGGTCTGTGTATAATCCGATTAGATTTACTGATTTATTCGGAAATTCAGTTTCAAAAGATTCTTCTGCACCTCTTGTAAATTTCTTTATACTGGTCGCATTGGCAACATAGACAGAAGAATCGATAGCAAAACTTGTTGCCTTTGATATATCCGCCGTTTCATCAATAAGATATAATGCTTTTTCTGCATATCCGCCTTCTGTAGGCACATATTTATATATGGCATTATTTCCAGTATCCAGTAAATATAAATTTCCGTTGAAAATTTCAAAGTCCACAATAGTTTTCCATTCTGAATCTACTTTTACAATATTTTTTACCTTATTCTCTGTTGTAAACTTAAATATCCCTTTTTTTGGATTAAAGAAATAAATAATTTCATCATATAACGCGACTTTAGTACTATCTACTAAATCCGAGGATGTATATTGTGTCAGTGACTTTTTTGTCAGATCCAACGAATATATCGTTTTATTTTTTGCATCAAGTATTGTAGCCATTTCGCCAACCACATTTAAATCATTACCTGACGCACTTTTCTCTTCAAGTGTCAAATCATAAAATTCAGTGTACGGCTTTTCTTCTTTCTTTAATATGGAAGACTCTGCTGAAACGATCCTTTTTTCTATTGCCTCAATTTCCTTGAGATTTCTTCCATCTGACTCTTTTTTTAAATTAGTTATCTCTGCTTTTGACTGTGCTATAAGTTCAAGAGATGTGTCCATATTCAGGAATGCTTCCTTTTGCGCCTTTTGCATATTTGTATCCACACTAACAGCTACAGCCTCAACTTTCTTTGCAAAACGAGCTGCTTCTCTTCTCTGATAACCAAAAACTACGCTCCAAAGCAATATTCCAAATAAGACTACTGACAATACCAATGCAATTTTCTTGGATCCCGCAAAATTTAATCTTAAAAATGATTTTTTTATGCTCTTCTCTTGTTCTTGTGATGCTTGATCTAGAAGTGTCTGTTGAGGTAGAGTTACAGGCGTAATTACAGGATCTTTTTCAGATATAGTATCTGAGAATGGATTTATGCCTAGATTACGTTGCTGAGTAACAGTTGAGACTGCTGTAGAAATAAATTCAGCAAAAACTACTGCAAAACCACGTTCTTCTTCATCATATTCTTCATTTTGTAGTTTTTCAACAATATCTTTGGGCGCGTTCATATCTACAAATAATTGGATATCACCAGCTTCACCTAGTACCCGCTGTATCACTGATGTCGTAAAAACTGCGCAATCATATTCTTTCACTTCTCCGATGGCACTTTTATCTCCGGCAAGCAGTAGCGCAAAGTCTTTACTACGACGAAAATAAACCTGGCCATTTCCTATTGTTCTGATAAATAAGTTATCCTGATATAAATAACCTGCAGCTAAACTAAAATGGGCAGGTAAATTTTGCTTAAATATCTGACTATTAAGCAGATTGTCAAAATTTTGAAGTGTAGATATATGTTCATGAAGAATTTCAGTTTTTATATTATCTAAAATCTCCTGTCCGGATGTATGAATTGCACCAGCATCTATAGATACCACTAAAAAGAACGGCCCTTCACATATATAGCCTACAAAACCATTTTCAAATTGTTTTCCTGTATACCCGGCTACCTGAGCATTTAGCATATATCAAATTAATACAAACGAAGCTACAATCAAAATAAGTGCTAATACAATATGTAATATTGCAACCGTCAATAGCACAGAGGCATTTCTTGTTGTAAAAGTCTGATTCATCTCCTGTGTCTGACGGGTTATAACTATAGCATACAACAAAAAAAGGATAGAAAACAAGACCGCAAATGCTTTTACAAAAAGTGCTATAAATATCGTTGAGTTTGCGTCTGTAAATATATTTAATATCTCATCCATACTGTTTAGTTTTCATTACCTGAATTTTGGATATTCAGTTCATTAATAATTTTTACAATTGTTGAGGGTTGAGGTACATCTTGAAATTCAATATCTTGTATAAATCCTTCTGTTTTTACAAATACTGTACCATAGTCAAGTATGGAACCGAAAAAGCCTCCGACTTTCGTAGTAAGTTCACTGATTTGCGGTATTGTAGTAGCCGTAAATTCTTTATATACGATATTATAAAAATCTAAATCTAGCACGCGCTCATTGGTAACAATTCCCACCGTAAAATACCAAAAAAGAAAATTGAGCCAAACATATGCAAATATAAAAATAATGGCATACAGATTAAAGACAATAATCTGATTAATTGCAAAAAAATTAACTAAAAAGAAATTAAGAAAAATTGTTAAAAAAGATAATAAGAGAGCATTAAATATCCAAGATATTTGAGTAAATGGATGTCTTCGTGCGATCAGTACTACTTTTTCGCTAGAACGCTGTATCTCAAACTTAATATCCGGTTGAATAAGAAGTGAACGAGACAAATTGTGAGAAGGTTGAGGAATTCCGATCATGTCTTCCATTATAACAAAATATAAACATTCGCTTGCATGCTGAAAACTATTAGGGTATAATAACTCTGTTCTGGTTACTTGAGCGACCCGGTACCAACTCTTCCCATTCCGAACAGAGTCTTGAAACGGGTTAGCGCCGATGATACTCACTCCAAACCGGAG